>JANOKR010000160.1:0-3424 GCA_031419315.1 Betaproteobacteria bacterium | reverse complement strand
CATTGAAGTGTGGCCGGTGCAGGGCCTGCCGGCGGTGCCGACGGCCTGGCTCACCACTGTTGCGCAGCGGCGCGCGCTGGATTTGCTGCGGCGGCGCGGCAGCGGCCCTGTCTATACCGACGAACCGCCCGATCTTGCCGCGCCTGCGCCTGACGACCGCAGCGCCGCCGGCGCGCGCGATGACGGCGACGGTGACGGTGACGGTGACGCGCTCGATCCGGCGGACCACTCCGGCGTGGCCGACCATCGCCTGCGCCTGCTCTTCACCTGCTGCCATCCCGCCATCGGCCAGGCCGCGCAGATGGCGTTGGCGCTGCGCACGCTATGTGGCCTGTCAACACGAGAAATCGCGCGTGCTTTCCTTGAGCCCGAAGCGACCACCGCGCAGCGCCTGGTGCGTGTCAAGAAAAAAATCCTCGAGGCGCGCATCCCTTATGAAGTGCCAGCCCAGGAGCTGCTGCCGCAGCGCCTGGGCACCGTGCTTGGTGTGATCTACCTGGTCTTCAACGAGGGCTATTCGACCACCGAGCACGTTGCCCTGGTGCGCCCCGACTTGTGCGCCGAGTCGATCCGGCTGGCGCGGCTCGTTGTCGAATTGATGCCCGATCAAGCCGAAGCCCGTGGCCTGCTCGCCTTGATGCTGCTCAACGACGCGCGCCGTCCGGCGCGGGTGGCTGCTGACGGCGCACTGGTGCCGCTCGAAGAGCAGGACCGCAGCCGCTGGCACGCCGATTCGATCGTGCAGGGTCTGGCGCAACTCGATGCCGCGCTCGGAATGCACCAGCGCGGCCCGTACCAGTTGCAGGCCGCGATATCGGCGTTGCATGCGCGCGCAGCGCGTGCCGAAGATACCGACTGGGGTCAGATCGCGGCGCTCTACGGCGGCCTGTTGCTTGAGCAGCCTGGCGCCGTCGTGGAGCTCAATGCGGCGGTTGCGGTGGCGATGGCCGACGGTCCCGAGCACGGGCTGGTCTGGATCGAGCGGCTGCGTGAATCGGGTGAGCTGAATGGCTATCACCTGCTCAGCGCCGCGCGCGCCGACCTGCTGCGACGCCTCGGCCGCCGCACCGAGGCCAGCCAGGCGTATGACGAGGCGCTGGCGCTGGTGCGCAACCCGGCCGAGCGGCTGTACCTGGAACGGCGGCGCGCGCAGTGCCGCGCCGATTGAACGCTGGCGTTCGAAGCGTGCAGGTCGAGCCAGCCCCGGGCTTCAGCGCCGTCCGACCGCGGTATGCAATTCGCTCAGCGGCACGACGCGGCCGTGCAGCGGCAGGATGCGCTCGACCTGCAACTGCAACCGGTCGATATTGCTGACCAGGTTGAGGTGGTTGTCGTTGACACGCGCCGGCGTCGGTGAATTGGGCGGCCCCGGGGTGTAGGCATCGGCCTCGATCAGCAGCTTCTCTGCGGGCAGATGGACCATCAAAAATCCCTGCACATGGATGCTGCCGGCGATCTCGTGGACCACGACGGTGCGCTGGCCGTCGCTCAGGTTCATGCGCCCGCCAACACCGATGACAGCGGCGCTGCGGCCCGATTGCGCCATGCGGTCGGGGCTGATGCGGTTGGGGTTGGCCAGGGCTTTGTCCCACCAGGGTTTTGCCGCCGCACTGGTGACCAGCGTCGCACCTTCAGCAACGGCCGTGCGCAGGCCGCCGGCATGGTCGAAGTGGTGGTGAGAATTGATGACCTGGCGCACTGGCTTGCCTGGCACCAGCCGGCGTGCTTCGGCAAAAACCGCCGCGGTGCGGCCGTCGTAGAGCGGCGCTTCGACGAGGATCAGATGATCCTTCATCTCGATCAACACGCTGTTGTGCGAGCCGCCGGCAAGGTGCCAGACACCGTCGGCAACTTTTTCGCTGGCAACACCCTCGGCAAAGGCCTTGACCAGCGCCGGTGTCTCGATGCCCGACACGACGTTGGTCTTGACCTCGTCGATCTGGATATCGAGCACCTCGGTGCCGCCCTGGCTCTGCTGGATGCGCGCCGGGAATTTGACGCCGCCGTGGTCGCGGTAGTCGCTGTAGGTGGTGACGACATCGGTGTCACCCATCACCGGGTTGGGCAGGCGCGAGTCGATACGTTCGACGAGGCCGGCGGCGTTCAGTGTCACTGTCGCCGTGAAGCGCCCGGGTTCGGTGAAGCTCAGGCGCGCACCGGCGCCGTCAGGGCGCGCCGACGCCGTGGCACGGTTGCGCGCCGCGGCCTTGATCACGCCATGCGGCGAGGTCCACAGATCGTGCATGCGCTGTTCGACGTCGCGCGGCGTGGCGACTGGCGCGGGGCCGGCCATATTCCAGGCAAAACCGCCTTGCACGAGCTCGGTGGCGCGGGCTTCGCCCTGGCCCATCAGCGGCGTAGCACCGGCACCGCCGCCTTGCGGCTCGGCACGGCTGAGTGCGGTGTCTTGCCGCATCGCGTCGTTGTCGTAGTCGGCAAGGCGAGAGAAGAGGCTGAAGTTGGCTTTCGGCCAAGCCTGGCCGGGGGCGTAAGCCTGACCGAAGATCGCCCCGGTGCCCTTGCCAGAAAACGAGATCGACTTCAGTTCTGCAGCGCCCATCGCGGTTTCGGCCTGCCGGATGACCGCTGCGGCGTCCGGCGCCGGCGGGCTGGCGCAGGCGCCGAGCAGGGTAGCGGCGGCAGCCAGCAGCCAGTTGCGTTTGTGCAGGTTCATTCTTTCCTCCTGATGCCGGGACGTGGCGGGTCCGCGAGCTTGGCATTGCCTGGACCGCGGCAGCACAGGGAAAGCGACGAGGAATCTGGCTCCTATGATCGGCGTATGGAAATCCTGGTCATCGGCGGCAGCCAATTTGTCGGCCGTCACTTTGTCGACGCGGCGCTGGCAGGCGGGCATGAAGTGACCATATTCAACCGCGGCAGAACGGCGGGCGCAGCGCCACCCGGGGTGCGCCACATCCTGGGTGACCGCAGGGGCGACCTCGGCGCCTTGCGCGGCGGTCGCTGGGACGCCGTCGTCGATACCTGCGGTTATGTGCCGCACGAGGTGGCACAGATGGCCGATGCGCTGCAAGGAGCGGTGGATCGGTATCTCTTTGTTTCGAGCGTCTCGGTCTAT
The DNA here is from genome assembly GCA_031419315.1 of Betaproteobacteria bacterium. Classification (GTDB taxonomy): domain Bacteria; phylum Pseudomonadota; class Gammaproteobacteria; order Burkholderiales; family Burkholderiaceae_C; genus Rubrivivax. The sequence continues at coordinate 348 of JANOKR010000160.1, read as the reverse complement.
GCGTCTTTTGCTGCACCCAATCAAGAAGACAGCCCGCTTGGCGTGATCGATGACCCCGACACCGCGGTCGTTGACGGCCGCACCTACGGGCCGCTGAAGGCGCTGTGCGAGCAGGCGCTGCTGCAGCGCTTTGGCGAAGATCGCTCGCTGATCGTGCGCCCGGGCCTCGTGGTCGGCCCGCATGACCCGACGCAGCGCTTCACCTACTGGCCGGCGCGCATCGCGCGGGCCGCAGACGGCGAAGCGGTGCTGGTGCCCGGTGCGCCCGACGAACCAGCCCAGTTCATCGACGCGCGCGACCTCGCGGCCTTCATGCTCGACGGGCTCGAAGCCGGCCGGCAAGGGCGC
>JANOKR010000159.1:0-1850 GCA_031419315.1 Betaproteobacteria bacterium | reverse complement strand
GGGCTCGGGCAAGGAGCTCGTCGCGAACGCGCTGCACAAGCACAGCCCGCGCGCGAGCGGTCCGTTCGTCGCGATCAACACGGCGGCGATCCCGAAGGACCTGCTCGAATCCGAACTCTTCGGCCACGAGCGTGGCGCGTTCACCGGCGCGCAGACCACTCGCCGCGGCCGCTTCGAGCAGGCCGACGGGGGCACGCTTTTCCTCGATGAGATCGGCGACATGCCGTTTGATTTGCAGACGCGGCTGCTGCGGGTGTTGTCCGACGGCCAGTTCTACCGCGTCGGCGGCCACCAGCCGCTGAAATCAAACGTCAGGGTGATTGCCGCCACGCACCAGAACCTCGAAGAGCGGGTGCGCCAGGGCGCTTTCCGCGAAGACCTGTTTCACCGCCTCAACGTGATCCGGCTGCGCCTGCCGGCGCTGCGCGAGCGGCGCGAAGACATTCCCGCGCTGACCCGGTTTTTCCTGACCAAGAGCGCCAAGGAGCTGGGTGTCGACGGCAAGCGCATCACCGATGCGGCGCTGGCGCAGCTGGCGGCGTTCGACTTCCCCGGCAATGTGCGTCAGCTCGAAAATATCTGTCATTGGCTGACCGTGATGGCGCCGTCGCAGGTCGTCGAGGGCAAGGACTTGCCGCCGGAATTGATGGCCGCAGCGGCGAATGTGCCGATCGCGCCGGCCGTGGTGAACTCGGCCGCAACCGCAGCAGATTCGACGCCCGCAGCGACGCCCGCAGCGACGCCCGCGACGATCCCTGCGCCGAGGCTGCCCGATGCCGGGCTGTCGGCGGCGAGCCCGATGGCGGCCGCAGCATTGGCGGCCGGCATGGCGGTGCCCGACTGGCAGTTGGGTGTCGAGCATGCTGTTCGTGCCCTGCTTGCCGAAGGGCGCAACGATGCCTGGGATGTGCTGACGCGGCAGTTCGAAGCGCGCCTGATCGTGACCGCGCTCGACGTCACCCGCGGCCGCCGCATCGAAGCCGCGCAGCGGTTGGGCATCGGGCGCAATACGATCACCCGCAAGATCCAGGATCTCGAGTTGGACTGAGGCGCGCGACGAGCGCGCTGCGGGTCAGGTCAACTCAACGATCACCGGCGCGTGGTCGCTCGGCCGCTCGTTTTTGCGCGGCAGTTTGTCGATGACGCAGCCCAGCACGCGCGGCTTGAGCACATCGCTCACGAGGGCGATGTCGATGCGCAGGCCCTGGTTCTTGCGGAAGGCCAGGTTGCGGTAGTCCCACCAGCTCCAGCTCTTTGGCGCTTGCTCGAAGAGCCTGAAGGCGTCATGCAGGCCGAGTGCAAGCAGCTTGGCGAAGTGGTCCCGCTCCTCGGGGGTGCAGTGGATCTGGCCGGCCCAGGCGACCGGGTCAAAAACATCCCGGTCCTCTGGCGCGATATTGAAGTCGCCCAGCAGCACCAGATTCGGATGTGCGGCCAGCTCGTCCGTTAGCCAGTCGCGCAGGCCGCGCAGCCACTGCATCTTGTATTCGAACTTGTCGCTGCCCGGCGCCTGGCCGTTGGGGAAATAGCCGCCGACGATGCGCACCCCGGCCACCGTGCCGGCGATCACCCTGGCCTGCGCGTCGGCAAAACCCGGGATGTTGCGCCTGATGTCGCTGGCCGGGCTGCGCGACAGCAGTGCCACGCCGTTGTAGGTCTTCTGCCCGAACCACTGCGCCGCATAACCCGCGGCCTCGATCTCGGCCTGCGGAAACTTGTCATCGGTGAGTTTGGTTTCCTGCAGCACGATCGCATCGACCGGGTTGGTGCCAAGCCAGTCGAGCAGTTGCGGCAGACGCACGGTGAGCGAATTGACGTTCCAGGTGGCAATTTTCATGCTCGTCTAAATC
>JANOKR010000158.1:0-1865 GCA_031419315.1 Betaproteobacteria bacterium | reverse complement strand
TTGCCTTCGATCGATTCGATCATCGCCGACTCTTCGCCGCAGATGTAGGCACCCGCGCCGCGGCGCAGGTGGATCTGCGGCCGCGTCGCATCAGGCCATTCGCGTTGCAGGGTCAGCAACTCGCGCGTCAGCATCTCGCGGCAGCCGTGGTATTCGTCGCGCAGGTAGATGTAGATCTGCTCGATGCCCACCGCCCAGGCGGCGATCAACATGCCTTCGATGAAACGGTGCGGGTCGGTCTCAAGCAGCACGCGGTCCTTGAAGGTGCCGGGCTCGCCTTCGTCGATGTTGACGGCCATCAGCCGCGGCCCCGGCTCGCCGCGCACGATGCGCCACTTGCGCCCGGCCGGAAAACCGGCGCCACCCAGGCCGCGCAGGCCCGAGTCTTCGAGCGTCTTGATCACCGATTCGACTTCACGCGCGCCGCCCAGGCAATCCTGCAGCAGGCTGTAGCCACCCCTTGCGCGGTAGGCTGCGTAGTCGATGCAGTCCTTGTCCTGTGTCGTCGCGTGACGGATTTGACCAGCGGCCACCGCGGCCGCCACGGTCTCAAGACGCGCTTGTGGCAGCGCGTTCTGCCCGACCACGACCACCGGCGCTTGTTCGCAGCGGCCCACACAGGGCGCGGCTTTCACGCGCACCGTCGGGCCCAGCAATGCGGGCAGCTTGCGCAGCAGTTGCTGTGCGCCGGCCATCTCGCAGGACAGGCCGTCGCAGACGCGCACCGTCAGCGCTGCGGGCGCCGACCCCCCTTCGTGCACGATGTCGAAGTGGTGATAGAACGAAGCGACCTCGAAGACCTCGGTCTGCGACAGGCGCATTTCTTCGGCCAGCGCCGCCAGATGCGCCGCCGACAGCGAACCGAAACGGTCCTGGATCTTGTGCAGGTGTTCGATCAGCAGATCGCGCTGGCGCGATTCAGAGCCCAGCAACGAGCGCAGTTCAGCGAGCGCGGCGGCATCGACACGCCGCCCCTTGGGCGCCTGGCGCTTGCGCTCCTTGGAGAGGTTGGCGCTCACGGTGGTGATCGGTATGACAGCTCGGCTCATTCCATTCCTCGTTCGCCTGGCATGCCCGGCTCAGATCACTTTTTCCGCGCGCAGTTGCGCGACAGCGTCGTTGCTGAAGCCAAATTGCCGCAGCACTTCTTCGGTGTGTTCACCCAGCAGCGGTGAGGGCCTGACCTCGGTCGGGCTGTCGCTGAGCTTGATCGGGTTGCCCACCGTCAGGTGCTTGCCGCGCGTCGGGTGATCGACCTCGACCACGGTGCCCGATTCGCGCAGCGACGGGTCCTCGGCGATCTCTTTCATCGACAGGATCGGGCCACAGGGGATGCCGTGGCGGTTGAGGATCTCCATCGCCTCGAACTTGTCCTTGCTCATCGTCCACTGTTCGATGCGCGCAAAGATCGGTTTCAGGTGCAGCAGCCGCGCCGCCGGCGTGGCGTAGGCCTCGTCGTCGATCCAGAGCGGCTCGCCGATGACCTTGCACACGGCGGGCCAGACCGCCGCCTGGGTGATGAAGTAGATGTAGGCGTTGGGGTCGGTCTCCCAGCCCTTGCACTTGAGGATCGAGCCCGGCTGGCCACCGCCCGATGCATTGCCGGCGCGCGGCACGGCGGCGCCGAACTTGCCATCGGGGTACTGAGGGTACTCGTGCAGGGTGTGCGTGCGCTCCAGGCGCTGCTGGTCGCGCAGCTTGACGCGGCATAGGTTGAGCACCGCGTCCTGCATCGGCGCGAGCACCTTCTGGCCACGGCCACTGTGCGTGCGCTGGTAGAGCGCCGCGACGATGCCCAGCGCCAAGTGCAGGCCGGTGCCGCTGTCGCCGATCTGGGCTCCGGTGACCATCGGCGGACCGTCGGG
>JANOKR010000157.1:0-1529 GCA_031419315.1 Betaproteobacteria bacterium | reverse complement strand
AGCGACATGTTGTGCGCACGCGAAGAGACCTTCGGGCCGGTGGCGCCGGTCTTCAAGTTCAAGACCGAGGCCGAAGTCATTGCACTGGCGAACAACACCGAGTTCGGCCTGGCGAGTTATTTCTACAGCCGCGATATCGGGCGTGTCTTCCGCGTCGGCGAAGCGCTCGAATACGGCATGGTCGGCATCAACACCGGCCTGATCTCGACCGCCGAGGTGCCGTTCGGCGGCGTCAAACAATCCGGCCTCGGGCGCGAGGGTGCGCACCAGGGCATGGACGACTACATCGAGATCAAGTATCTGTGCCTGGGGGATATCCAGCGCTGAGCGGCAGCCAGCGCCTGCAAACGCGGTGGTGAGCGGCGCGCAGACAACGCGCCGCCTCCCGCCACTGCAAACTCAGACCGTGCGCCAGATCGAGTCCTGCATCGAACCGGCGACGAAGCAGTCGCTGGCCTTGCCGACAACTTCCCAGTACCGTTTGTCGCCGAGCAGCTTGGCGGCCACGGCGTCGAGCGCGGCGAGGTCCGCGTAGCGCGCGGCCCAGCCGAGACGCTGCGGGTTGCCGCCGACGGGCATCATCACTTCAAGCTCGACGCCGTAGTTGAGCTTCATATAGCCGGCCATCTCATGGGCGAAGCCCATCGCGGCGGCGGTCTTGCCGGGCGCGATGCCGGCGATGCGGTAGAACGTGATCATCAGAAAACTCCTCCCGCCGACAGGGAGCGGCGGCCTCGGCCACGGTATGTGGCTCGGGCCATTCTGCGCGTCGGCCCAGGCGCCAGCAAGCGCCGCGCGGATGTTGGGAGCAGGGCCATCGCGGCCCGCCCGCCGCGTCTACGGCGCGTGCTTCAGGTCACTACCGACTGCTGCGCGATCCCTGCGTCCACCAGCACATGCTGGCCGGTCATGCCGTCGGAATCATCGGCGGCGAGAAACAGCGTCGGCCGCGCGACATGACCCGGGTCGAGGCGGATCTTCAAACATTGCGCGTCCAGAAAAGCCTGGTCGGCCGCCGGATCGCGGTGCAGGGTGGTCTGGCGGTCGGTGACGACGGCACCCGGCACGAGCGCATTGACGCGGATGTTGCGCGGCCCTAACTCCCGAGCCAAGGTGCGCGTCAGGCCCAGGATGCCGGCCTTGGCGGTTGTGTAGCCGACCAGATTGGGCCGCCCGCGCATCCAGCTCACCGAACCCATATTGACCACCGAGCCGCCACCGGCGGCGGCCATCGCCGGCGCGACCGCCTGGATCGCGAAGAAGTAGTGTTTGAGATTGAGCGCGATGCGGTCGTCCCAGAATTCTGGCGTCACCTCTTCCATCGTGTGCCGGTCGTCGCGGCCGGCGTTGTTGACCAGCACGCGGATCGCGCCGAGCTGGTCGATGGCTTGTTTCAGCGCCGCCTGGTAGGCGGCGACATCGCGCACGTCACAGGCGGCATACCAGGGTGCTGGCTGGCCGGCCGCTGTGATCTCGTCGATCAAGGCCCGGCCGCCGTCGGGCTTGGTGCCGCAGAAAGCCACGCGCGA
>JANOKR010000156.1:0-1744 GCA_031419315.1 Betaproteobacteria bacterium | reverse complement strand
GGGCCCCCCACGTGCTACGGCCGGGTGCGCCCCGCGCGCCGGCCGCCAGCCCTCCCGCCCCCGAGCCCCCACAAAAAACCCGCCCCGCGACCCCCCCCCCCCGGCGACCATCCCGGGGGGGGGGGGCAGCAACCAACTGCTCATCAGTTCTTCTCCCTCGCTCAACCTTTTAGCGGTGCCGCCAGTTTGTGCGCGTCCACCCACGCCGTCAGTCAGGGAAAGCGCGATGGCCGATTCCCTCGTGACCAACGACGATCCGCGGTGGTGCTGCACCACGGCCCGACTGACCTCACGGCGCGCTACCTCACCCGCACCCAGCGCAGCTCAACTGTATCGTTAGGCCATTGCACCAGCGTCACCTTCTTCGCATAGGCCCAGTTCAAAGTGCGGCGGTAGAGCGGGATGTACGGCAGGTCGTCGCCGATCATCCGCAGCACCACGCCGACCAGGGCGCGGCGGCGGGTCAGGTCGGGCTCGATGCGGAGTTGGTCGATGAGCACATCGAGCTTGGGGTTGCTGTAGCGCCCGGCGTTGAATTGCCCCAAGCCAGCGCGGTCATAAGTGCGGAAGAGGCCGTTCAGCGACGCCCAGGCGTCGGGGCTGGCGGTCCAGCCGTATTCGACAAAACTTGTGTTGCCCTGGCTGAGCTTGGGGAAAAACTGGTTCGTCGGGCTCGACCGCAGCGTGGTGCGGATGCCAACCTGGGCCAGCATCACGCTGATCGCCTGGCAGGTGTTTTCGCGCCAGGCGACGTTGACACAATCCAGCGTGACCGCAAAGCCTTGCGGGTACCCGGCGGCGGCGAGCAGCGCCTTGGCGCGTGCGGGGTCGTAGGGCAGGCGCTTGTCCAGCTCGGCCGGCGATCCGTCGACACGCGGCGACAAAAAGGCGCCGGTCGGCACCGCCTGCCCGCGCAGCACCTTGTCGATGATCAAGGGCAGGTTGATGGCGTGATAAACGGCCAGCCGCACCCGCAGGTCTTTGAACGGGTTGCGGCCCTTGACATCGCTGTCGGCGAGCTCGTCGCGGGCCTGGTCGAAGGTCAGGTACTGCTGGCCGATATCGGCGGTCTGCGCCAGTGAGATGCGCGGGTCGGATTTCAGCCGGTTGATATCCTGATACGGCGGGTCGAGCACCAGGTCGACTTCGCCCGAGGCGAGTGCCGCCAGCCGCGTCGCGTCACTTTTGATGGTCACAAAACTGACCTCGTCGACGAGGCCCGGCGCTTTCTGGCGTGCATCGTTGCGGCCCCACCAGGCGGCGTGGCGCTTGAGCAGGGTGCGCACATCGGGCTCGTAGCGGTCGAGCTTGAAGAGCCCGGTGCCGTTGGCGTTGCGCACCGCGAAGGTCTCTTGTTTGGCGTTGAAATCCTGCGCTTTTTGCACGCCGTGTTTTTCGCACCAGGCCTTGTTCATCACCGGCACGAAGACCAGCTTTTCGGGCAGCACGGCGTCGGGCGCTTCAGTCAACAGGTCGACCGTGTTGTCGTCGATTCTCCTGGCCTCGATCACGCCCTTGAGCTGGAAGGCACGCTGCGATGGCGCGCTCAGTGCACGCTGGATCGAGAAGACGACATCGTCGGCACTCATGATGCTGCCGTCGTGAAAGACGACGCCGGCGCGCAGCTTGAAGCGCCAGCTTGTCGCACTCGTCATCTGCCAAGACAGCGCCAGGCCGGGCTCGAGCTTGAACTGCTCGTCGCGATGGACCAGCGAGTCGTAGATCTGGAACGCGACACGCGAGT
>JANOKR010000155.1:0-14307 GCA_031419315.1 Betaproteobacteria bacterium | reverse complement strand
CGTCAGCACCGAAACTTCCCAGGTCCGCACCACGCCCTGCGCGAGGCCTTCGACCGGGCCGTGGCGCACGAGCACCATCTCTACGGGCTGGCCAACATAAGCGTCGATGCGGCCCAGCTTCGATGCCGCGCCGGCCGCCGCCGCATCGCCCGATCTATCGACACGCGGCGGTGAATCAATCAGCCGCGGTGTGACCGTCAGCTCGACGACCTTGCCGCCGCGCTCGACGCTCCAGCGCATCGGCAGCGGCTCGTTGCCGCGCACCGATTCGCGGATGCGCTGAAACAGCGGGCCGGCATCGCGCACCGGCACATCGTCGACCCGCAGCACGCGGTCGCCAGCACGCAGGCCGGCCTGCGCCGCCGGCCCGCCGGCCCTGACTTCACCGAGCACCGGCTCGCTGAACGGCGCGCCCAGGCCGATACGTTTCATCAAGCCGGCATCGACCTCCTGCACTTGCAGCTTGTCGAGATCCAGGCGCACGGTGCGCTCACCGCGGCCGCTGCGGTCGCTGACCTTCAACTCGATCGGCTCGCGCTGCAGCGCGGCTTGGGTGACCTGCCAGCGCAGGTCGGTCATCGAACGCACATCGCGCCAATCGTTGCCGTCGAGGCTCGTTGCGCGCACCCAGTCGCCCGCGGCCAGGCCGGCCTTGTCGGCCAGGCTCTGCGCAGCCGGCGTGCTGAGCACCGCCTTCGGCTCGTCGACGCCGATCCAGTTGGCGGCCGCGAGCAGCAGCACCGCCAGCGCCAGGTTCGCCAACGGCCCGGCAGCGACGATCGCACTGCGCTGCCACAGCGGCCGGTTGTTGAATGCGCGGTGGCGCTCGGCCGGTGCCACGGGCCCTTCGCGTTCGTCGAGCATGCGCACATAACCGCCGAGCGGCAGCGCCGAGACGACAAACTCACAGCCGTCGGCACCGATGCGGCGGCTGAAGATCACGCGCCCGAAACCGACCGAAAAGCGCAGCACCTTGACCTGGCACGCCACCGCCGTGCGGTAGTGGCCGTACTCGTGGATCACGATGAGCACACCCAGCGTGAGCAGGAAAGCAAGCACCGTGACGATCATCGCGCAAGCCTCATCACAACAGCCTGCGCGGCAGCGCGCGCCGCCGCGTCGATCACGAGCAGGTCGCCGACATTCGCCGGCCGGTGGTGGGCGCCGAGGGCGCCGGCCTGCGTCTCGATGGTTTGCACATTGACGCTGTGAATGTCGGTGAAGCGAATCGTTCCCGCCAGGAAGGCCGCCACCGCCACTTCGTTGGCGGCGTTCAGCACCACGCTGCTGCCCTCGGGGCCGTTCAAGGCGTCGTAGGCAAGTTGCAGGCCCGGGAAGCGCCGAGCATCGACGGCCTCGAAAGTCAGGCCCGACAAGGCCAGCAAGTCGAGCCGGCTGGCGCCTGATTCAACCCTTGCCGGATACGACAGACCGTAGGCAATCGGTACCCGCATGTCGGGCGTACCGAGTTGGGCCAGCACCGATTCGTCGCGGCACACGACCATCGAATGAATGATGCTCTGCGGGTGGATCAGCACCCGGATCTGCGCCGGCGCCAGGTCGAACAACCAGCGCGCTTCGATGACCTCGAGCGCCTTGTTCATCATCGTCGCTGAGTCGACTGAGATCTTCGCGCCCATGACCCAGTTCGGGTGCGCCACGGCCTGCGCCGGCGTGACATCGGCCAGCGTCGCCGGGTCGCGGGCCCAGAACGGCCCGCCCGATGCAGTGAGCACGATGTGGTCGATCAGCGCCGGCCAGCGGCTGCGGTCGTCGGGCAGGCACTGGAAGATCGCCGAATGTTCGCTGTCGATCGGCAGCAGCGTGGCGCCACCCTCGCGCACCGCGGCCATGAAGAGCGCGCCGCCAACGACCAGGGCTTCTTTGTTCGCCAGCAGCAGGCGCTTGCCGGCACGCGCCGCGGCCATGCAAGGGCCCAAGCCGGCGGCACCGACGATGGCCGCCATCACGCTGTCGACATCGCTGCTCGCCGCCAACTGCTCGAGTGCCGATTCGCCGACGAGAATTTCGGTTCGTGGCGAACCGCCTTCGAGCTTGGCGCGCAAGGCCTGCGCCTGCGCCGCCGTCGGCACCACCACCACCGGCGGCTGCCATTGCCGGCATTGGGCGGCGAGTTCGTCGATGCGTTGGAACGCCGACAGGCCAGCGACTTCAAAACGATCAGGGTGACGCGCGATGACATCCAGCGTGCTCACTCCGACCGAGCCGGTCGAGCCCAGGATGGCTACCCGCTGACGCCGCGCGGTGGTCAACTTAGCGACCCCAGGGCCAGGGCAATCGGGAATACCGGCAGCAGCGCATCGAGCCGGTCGAGCACACCGCCGTGGCCGGGCAGCAGGCCGCTCGAGTCCTTCGCGCCGGCGGCACGCTTGACAAGCGACTCCATCAGGTCACCAACGACACTCATCGCGCTCAAGCCCGCGGTGAGCACAAAAAAACCGACCCAGCCAAAGCGGCTGCACAGGTTCGAGTACACGCTGTCGGCGTCGATCGGCAGTTGCTGGTCGATGACCAGCATCCAGAACAGACCGAGCACCCAGACCCCAAGCAGGCCGCTGAATGCACCTTCCCAACTCTTGCCCGGGCTGATCGTCGGCGCCAGCTTGTGGCGGCCAAAAGCGCGCCCGCCGGCATAGGCCGCGATATCTGCCACCCAGACCAGGCAGAACACCGAGAGGATGAAATTCAGCCCGATCGCGCGTGCCTGCACCACCGCCAGCCAGGCCGCCCACAACGCCACCAGGCCGAAGATCCAGCGCTGCGGCTGCGGCACACGCTGCCACAGCGCCGGGCCGGCCCGCAGCGCGAGCGCGCCGCCAATGATCCAGACCGCGGCCATGAACCACCAGATCGCCGCGGATGCAACTGCCGTCCATTTGAAGGTCCACGCCACCGCACAGGCCGCTGCCAGGCACGCGCCGAGCGCCAGCGAGCCGGGCCCGCCGGCATCGTTCAAGCGCCCCCACTCCCAGCCGGCGGCCGCGATCAGCAGCAACGTCAGTGCAGCAAAGGCCCAGGGCTGCGACGCAAACAGCGCCGGCAACAGCAGGGCCAACAGCACAGCGGCAGTGACGATTCGCTGGCCGAGCATCGCGGCGGCTCAGCCCGTCTGCGAGACGGTTGCGGGCTCGTTGACGCCGCCAAAACGGCGGTCGCGCCCGGCAAACGCGGCCAGCGCAGCGTCGATCTGCTCAGGCCCGAAGTCGGGCCACAGGCAGTCGGTGAAAAACAGCTCGGCGTAAGCCGCCTGCCAAAGCAGGAAATTGCTGATGCGAAGTTCACCACCGGTGCGGATGAAGAGATCCGGGTCGGGCGCGAAACTCAAGCACGTATAGCGGCCGAAGGTCTCTTCGGTCAACTCTGCAGCGAGTACGCCGTCGGCGATCGCGCGCTGCGCGGCCTGCACCATGTCCCAGCGGCCGCCGTAGTTGAAGGCCACCGACAGCGTGATGCGGGTGTTGTGCGCCGTCATCGACTCAGCCTGCTCCCAGGCCTCACGCAATTTGTCGGAGACCTTGCTGCGGTCGCCGATGATGCGGATGCGCACGCCGTCACCGGCCATGCGCGCCAGATACTTTGACACCGCCAGCAGCACCAGGCTCATGAGCCCGGAAACTTCGTCGGCCGGGCGTTTCCAGTTCTCGGACGAAAACGCGAACACGGTGACGTATTCGACACCACGATCGGCAAACAGGTTGACCGCCTGCACCAGCGTGTCGACCCCCGCCTTGTGGCCGAAGACACGCGGCATGAAGCGTTTTTTGGCCCAGCGGCCGTTGCCGTCCATCACGACGGCGACATGGCGGGGGACGAAGGCGTGGCGGTCCAAGGCGCGTGACGGGCGCTGGCTCAGACGGCCAGGATCTCCGCTTCCTTGCCGTGCACCAGGCGGTCGACCTCGGCGACGACGCGGTCGGTCAGGCGTTGGACTTCGTCCTGCGCACGGCGTTCTTCGTCTTCGGATGCGGTCTTGTCCTTGAGCATCTTCTTGAGATGTTCATTGGCGTCGCGGCGCAGGTTGCGCACCGCGATCTTGCAGTCTTCGCCGGCATTGCGCACGACCTTGGACAGGTCCTTGCGTCGCTCTTCGGTCAGCGCCGGCATCGGCACGCGGATCAGGTCGCCCTGCGCCGCCGGATTCAGGCCGAGGTCGGATTCGCGAATCGCTTTTTCGATCTTCGCGCCGAGGCCCTTTTCCCAGGGCTGCACGCTGATCGTGCGGGCATCGAGCAGGGTCACGTTGGCGACCTGGCTGATCGGCACCATCGAGCCGTAGTACTCGACCTGGACCTGGTCGAGGATGCCCGGGTGGGCGCGGCCGGTGCGGATCTTCTGCAGCTCGGACTTCAGCGCCTCGATGGACTTGCCCATCTTGGCTTCGGCGGTTTTTTTGAGTTCTGCGATCGTCATGGTGGCCTCACGCGCTGATCAGACATGCACCAGCGTGCCCTCGTCTTCACCCCGAACGACACGCAGCAGCGCACCGGTCTTGAAGATCGAGAACACCTTGATCGGCAGGCGCTGGTCGCGGCACAGCGCAAAGGCGGTGGCGTCCATGACTGCCAAGTTCTTGGCGATCACCTCGTCGAAGGTGATCGTCGTGTAGCGTATCGCTTCCGGGTCTTTTTTCGGGTCAGCGCTGTAGACGCCGTCAACCTTGGTCGCCTTGAGCACGATCTGCGCGCCAATCTCGGCACCACGCAGCGCGGCCGCCGTGTCGGTAGTGAAAAACGGGTTGCCGGTGCCGGCGGCAAAGACCACCACCTTGCCTTCTTCGAGATACTGCAAGGCCTTGGGCCGGATGTAGGGCTCGACGACCTGCTCGATCGAGATCGCCGACATCACGCGAGCGGTCATGCCCTCTTGACGCATCGTGTCGGCCAGCGCCAGCGCGTTCATCACCGTGGCCAGCATGCCCATGTAGTCGGCGGTGGCGCGGTCCATGCCCACCGAGCCGCCGGCAACACCGCGGAAGATATTGCCGCCGCCAATGACGATCGCCACTTCAACGCCGAGTTCGGTGACCTGCCGCACCTCTTGCACCATGCGCACGATGGTCGCGCGGTTGATGCCGTAGGCGTCGTCGCCCATCAGGGCCTCGCCCGAGAGCTTGAGCAGGATGCGTTTGTACGCCGGCATTCAATGTCCTCGTTGCGCCCGGTCTGTGGATTCGGCCTGAGCTTGCGGTGCGCGCAGTGTAGCGGGCGGGTCTTGGCACTCGGGCCGGCGCGCGGCCTGAGTGCCCCGCCGCAGTCAGCCCCTGTCAGGTCGATTTTGCGGCAGCCACTTGCGCGGCGACCTCGGCGGCAAAGTCATCGGTCTTTTTCTCGATGCCCTCGCCGACCACGTACAGCGTGAAGCCCGTGACCGCCGTGCCGGCGGCCTTGAGCATCTGCTCGACGGTTTGTTTGTCGTTCTTGACGAAGGTCTGGTTGAGCAGCGAGACCTCTTTGAGGTACTTCTGCACCGAGCCCTCGACACGCTTGGCAACGATCTCTGCCGACTGCACCGACTTGCCCGCGGCCACCGCAGCAGCAGCATCTTCAGCGGCCTTCTCGGCCGCGATGCGGCGCTCGCGCTCGACCAGTTCGGCCGGCACTTCGGCCGACGACAGCGACACCGGCTTCATCGCCGCGATGTGCATCGCCGCGTCCTTGGCGGCGGTGGCGTCGCCGCTGAACTCGACCATCACGCCGATGCGGGTGCCGTGCAGGTAATGCGCCAGGCTGCCACCGCCGGCATAACGCTTGAAGCGGCGGATCGACATGTTCTCGCCGATCTTGCCGATCAGGCCGCGGCGCACGTCTTCGACGGTCGGGCCAAAACCTTCTTGAGCCATCGGCAGTGCCGACAGCGCGGCGACATCGGCCGGGTTGCTGCCGGCAACGAGCTCGGCACAGGTCTTCACGAAGAGCATGAAGGCGTCGTTCTTGGAGACGAAGTCGGTCTCGCAATTGACTTCGATCATCGCGCCGGCGCTGCCGCTGACCACCGCCGCGACGACGCCTTCAGCGGTGATCCGCGACGAGGCCTTGCCGGCCTTGTTGCCGAGCTTGACGCGCAGGATGTCTTCGGCGCGCACCATGTCGCCTTCGGCTTCGGTCAGCGCCTTCTTGCATTCCATCATCGGCGCGTCGGTCTTCGCGCGCAGCTCGCCCACCATGCTTGCAGTGATTGCAGCCATTGTCAGTCTCTCCAGGTCAATTTGATGGCGCAGCGGTGTGGCGGCTGGTTTGCAGCGCGCCGACGCCGCCGGCCGAGCGGAATCAGGCTTCGTTGCTGACTTCGACGAACTCGTCACCACCCGCCACGGCCGCGACCACATTGGCCGCCGCGTTGGCCCGGCCTTCGAGCACGGCGTCGGCGACTGCGCGGGCGTAGAGCGCCACGGCCTTGGCCGAGTCGTCGTTGCCCGGGACCACGTACTGCACGCCGATCGGCGAGTGGTTGGTATCGACGATGCCGATCACCGGGATGCCGAGCTTGTTGGCTTCAGCGACGGCGATCTTGTGGTAACCGACGTCGATCACGAACAGCGCGTCGGGCAGCGCGCCCATGTCCTGGATACCACCGATATCCTTCTCGAGCTTGCCGAGTTCGCGATCGAACATCAGCGCTTCTTTTTTGATCATCAACTCGGTGCCGCCTTCGCGCGCGATCTGCATTTCTTTGAGCTTCTTCAACGAACCCTTGACGGTCTTGAAGTTGGTCAGCATGCCGCCGAGCCAGCGCTGGTCGACATAGGGCATGCCACAACGCTGGGCTTCCAGCGCGATGACCTCACGCGCCTGGCGCTTGGTGCCGACCATCAGGATATTGCCGCGCCGGCCACTGAGCTGGCGCACAAAGCCCAACGCATCGGAAAACAGCGGTGCTGTTTTCTCGAGGTTGATGATGTGGATCTTGTTGCGATGGCCGTAAATATACGGGGCCATCTTGGGGTTCCAGAAGCGGGTCTGGTGGCCAAAATGGACACCGGCTTCAAGCATTTCACGCATCGATATGGACATCAGTCACTCCGAAGGTTGGGTCTAGAATCCCGGCGCAGATCGACACATTTGTTTCGCTGGTTTAACCATCGAATCCAGATGCGGCGACACCACTCGGTTGCCGGGTTCGCGGATTGTTTTGCCGCTCCGCCGCCCCCCGAGAAATACCCCAGAAATGAGCCGAACGGTGCAGACAAAGCCCCTGATTTTAGCATGCCGCGCGGGCGCGGCTCAACCACAGCGACACAGCGGAGTGCTGACTTGAGGGTGGCGGTGATCGGCGCCGGCATCGTCGGCGTCACGACCGCGTTCGAGCTCAGCCGCGACGGCCACGAAGTCACCGTCTTCGAGCGCCACGCCAGCGTCGCCGCCGAGACCAGTTTTGCCAACGCCGGCGTGCTCGCGCCGGGCTACGTCACCCCCTGGGCTGCACCGGGCATGCCGGGCAAGGTGCTGGCCGGGCTGCTGCGGCGCCACAGCGCCGTGCGCTTCGGCGCCGGCACGGCGGCCGCCGCACCCTGGCTGTGGCGTTTTCTGCGCGCCTGCCGCAAGCCGGCGTACCTGGCCAACCGCACGCGCATGCAGCGCCTGGCGCAGTTCAGCCGCGAGCAGATGGACGCGTTGACAGCCGAGCTGCAACTGCAGTTCGAGCAGTCGCGTGGGTACACCGTGCTGCTGCGCACGCCCGCCGACTTGGCCCGCGCGCACGGCGGCATCGGCTTGCTGCGCGATCTCGGTGTCGCTTTCGAGCTCATCGATGCGGCCCGCTGCCGCGTCGTCGAACCGGGGCTGTCGAGCGACGCGCAACTGCACGCAGCGATCCACTTGGCGCATGACGGGGTTGGCAACTGCCGGCAGTTTGCGCATCTGATGAAAGCCCATGCCATCGCGCTCGGCGCGCAGTTTCGATTCGGTCACTCGATGCAGCGCATCACCCCGGGCACACAGCCGGCGGTCGAATCTTTGGCCTCCAACGACACCCCCAAACAGCCAAGAAGCGAAACCTTCGACGCGGTGGTCGTCTGCGCCGGCCAGGCGTCCAAACCAGCGCTGGCAGCACTCGGCATCAAGCTCCCGCTGCTGCCGGTCTACGGCTATTCGGTGACCGCGCCGCTGCGTCATGTCGAGGCCCTGCCCGACTTCGGTCCCAAGTCGGGGCTGATGGACGAACGCTACAAGGTCGCGATCAGCCGCCTGGGCCAACGTGTGCGCGTGGCCGGTAGCGCCGAGATCGGCGGCCGCCCCGGCGTGATGCGGCCGGGCGCGATCGGCACGCTGTACAAGGTGCTCGACGACTGGTTCCCGGGCTGCGCTGATATGCGCCGCGCGCAGGTCTGGCAAGGCGCGCGGCCGATGTTGCCCGACGGCCCGCCGGTGATCGGCCCGAGTGGCGCCGCCGGGGTCTGGCTCAACCTCGGCCACGGCTCCAGCGGCTGGACCCTGGCCTGCGGTTCGGCGCGGGTCTTGGCCGACCAGTTGGGCGGCCGCGCCGCCGCGATCGATATCAGCGGCTTCGGGCTCGAGCGACTGCGCTGAAAGCGCGTCATCTTCGGGACGGCGCAGCGACGATCGCGGCGCCGACCATGCCGACCACCGCGCCGCCCACCACGCCGACCACCACGCCGCGCACCACGCGGTCGATCAGGCCGACAATCGCAGCGATGTCTGCTCCTCGCCATGAAGATCCGCAACGCGTGCTGCCGGGCCAGCGATCGTGGCCGCTCTTCGGCGTGGCCGCATCGCGTGCGATCGAGGCCGGCGCGCTGGCGGCACATCCCGGCGGCCTGTTGATGCAGCGCGCAGGCCGTGCAGTGGCGCGGCTTGCGCGCGCGCTGGCGCCCCACGCGACACACATCTGGGTCGCCGCTGGACCTGGCGGCAACGGCGGTGACGGCCTGCATGCCGCCGCCGACTTGCAAGCCGCCGGCGCGCAGGTCGTGGTCAGCCTGCTCGCCGACTCGGCCCGTCTGAGCGCCGACGCCCAAGTCGGCCTGCAGCGCGCCCGCCTGGCCGGCGTCAGCTTTGTCGACGGCGCACCCACCGGGCGCATCGACCTGGCAATTGACGCGCTGCTCGGCATCGGTGCGACCCGGGCGCCTGCTGGTGCGATGGCAGATCAGATCGATGCCATCAACCGCTGCGGCGCACCCTGCCTGGCGATCGATCTGCCGTCAGGCCTGAACGCCGATACCGGCGCGTTACTCGGCGACCGAGTCGTGCGCGCCAGCGCCACGCTCGCGCTGTTGACGCTGAAGCCGGGCCTGTTCAGCGCTGCCGGACGTGACAGTGCCGGCGCAATCTGGCTGGACGCCCTGGGCATCGCGACGGACGCGCAACCGCTAACGGCACACCTGATCGGCAGGGAGACCCTTGCCGAATCGCCGCGATCGCTTCGCCACGACCGGCACAAGGGCAGCTTTGGCGATGTCATCGTCGTTGGCGGCGCGCCAGGCATGGTCGGCGCAGCGCGGCTGGCCGCGCATGCCGCGCTCGGCGCCGGAGCCGGGCGCACGATCGTCAGCCTGCTCGACACCAGCGCGGCCCACGAAGACGCCAGCCGGCCCGAATGGCTCTGGCAGCGCGCTGCGTGGGCGCCGGGCGCTTGCGACCTCGAACGATCAACCGTCGTCTGCGGTTGTGGTGGTGGCGACGCTGTGCGCGCAGCGCTTGCGGCGCTGCTGTCGCGCAGCGCGCGCCTGGTGCTCGACGCCGACGCGCTGAATGCTGTCGCCGCCGACAGTGCGTTGCGCCGCCTGCTTAGCGCCCGTGCTGGCCGCGGCCTGCACAGCATCCTGACGCCGCACCCGCTCGAAGCCGCACGGTTGCTCGACAGCGACACCGCGGCGATTCAGCACGACCGCCTGACGGCCGCGAACGCGCTGGCGCGCGCGCTCGGTGTCATCGTCGTGCTCAAAGGATCGGGCACGGTTATCGCCGCGCCTGATCGGGCACCGGCGATCAACCCGACCGGCAACGCATCGCTGGCCAGCGGCGGCACCGGCGACGTGCTCGCCGGCTGGATCGCCGGCGCGTGGTCGGCCGGTGCGGCGGCCACCGATCAAAGCGACGCCGATCGCGCCTGGCGCAGCGCGCTGGCGTCGGTCTGGCTGCATGGTGCAGCCGCCGTGGCAGCCGGCGAAATAGTCGTGCGCGCTCTCGATCTGGTCGACCAGATGCGCGCTGTCGCCGCTGAAGCGGCGCGTTAGCGCTGCGCCACTACGGCGTCATCGCCATCCAGCGCCGCACGCTGCGATTCAGCCGTTGCGACGGCGGCGCGCCAAAGCGGCGATACCGACGATGCCGAGCAGCAGCAGCGCATACGTGCCGGGCTCGGGCACCGCAGTCACGGTCGGGACGATGAGCAGGCGGTTCAGCGACAGCGTGGCATCTCCATAGTCCGATTGCTCGGTGAAGATCGGCCGCTCTTCGTAGACCGGTTCGTCGATGATCGTGCAGGTGCTCGGATCGCCCGGGATCGAACAGACCTCGACCGGCGTGGTGCCGATCTGGACCGTCTCGGTGCCGGTCTGCACCAGCAGGATGTCGACATCGGCGCTCGCATTGACGGTGCCGATCACGGCCGGCAGCAGCGCCGCTGCGATCGAGCGCGTAAAGCTGAAGGTCGCGCGCTCGCCAGAGCTGGTGGCCGAGAAGGCCGCGGCGCCGCTGTCCGCGACCACCGAGCCTGGCCTTTCGATGCCGTAGCTGCCGCTAAAGGTGAGCGCGTAGCCGGTGATCTGGTAACCCGCGTCGGGCGTGAACGCGTAGCTGACGTCGAAGCTGCCGGTCCGGGTGTCGGGCGCAAACGAGGTCAGGCTGTTCGCTGACAGCGACATCGTGCCGTTGAAGTCGAGAGCGATGCCGGCGCCGACGACTGACGAGCTCGTCGTCGCCGGTGTCACGAACGGGTCATAGGTGTTGCTGAAGACCCAGCTGTCAGGGTCGAAGTCGGCGGTCGTGTGGTTGACCAACAACTGGCTCGGCGCGGCGTGCAGTGACGTCGCACAGGCCAGCGCGGCTGCGAACGCGCTCAGGCGCAACGGGAATCTGGATGGGGCTTTCAATCGGGGCTCCTCAACGGGCAGTTCGGTTTGAACATGCCGAGGACTCTCGGGCTGGCGCGTGCGAAACCCAATCCCTAGCTGCATCGGACGACACCCCCTGAATGCGGAGTACCGGCAGCATTCCAGACCACATGCCGCGCGCCCGATCTCGGTGCCCGGACGCGCACCGTCGCTGCCGCAGCGGCGCTGTCGCTCAAGGGCACCATCGCGATCTGAGGACTCAGCGTTTTTTGACCCTGGCCTTGCGCTGGTCGCGCGGCGAGCCGGCACGCACGCCCGTCGCACCACGCTTGCGCTCGCGCTTGACGGCCATCTTGCCGGCGCGGTCGGTCGACTGGATCGAGGCCAGTTCGTCGACTGCCGAGGCGGCGTGTTTGCGCTCGGGCTTGGGCTTCGGCGCGGCCTTCTCACCTTCGCCGGGTTGCACCAGACGGAAGTCGATCTTGCGTGCGTCGAGGTCGACGCGGCTGACCTGCACCTGCACCCGCGAACCGACGGCATAGCGGATGCCGCTGCGGTCGCCACGCAGCTCCTGGCGCAGTTCGTCGAAGCGCCAGTATTCGCCGCCGAGTTCGGTGATGTGCACCAGGCCTTCGACATACATCGCGTCGAGCGTGACGAAGAGGCCGAAAGCAGTGACCGAACTCACCGTGCCGGCATAGTCCTCGCCGAGGTGCTCGCGCATGTAGCGGCATTTCAGCCAGGCCTCGACATCGCGCGACGCTTCGTCGGCGCGCCGCTCGCAGGCGCTGGTGTGCACACCAGCGGTCTCCCAGGCGGTGAGGTCCTTGCCTGATGCGCGGGCGCTTGGTTTGATCGGTTTGCTGCCGCGCCGATGGGGCGCCTCGGCGGTCACGCCGGGTGGGTCGAAGAGGTACTTCCTCTTGCCCAGCAGGGCCTTGATGACACGGTGCACGAGCAGGTCGGGGTAACGCCGGATCGGGCTCGTGAAGTGGGTGTAGGCATCAAACGCCAGCCCGAAGTGGCCGCTGTTGGCGGGCGTGTAGATCGCCTGCTGCATCGAGCGCAACAACATCTGGTGGATCTGCGTCGCGTCGGGGCGGTCCTTGGTCGCTTGCGCGATGCTTTGAAACTCCGCCGGTTTGGGCTCGTCGCTGACATGCAGGCCCAGGCCGAGCGCGCGCAGATAACTTTGCAGCGCGATGCGCTTCTCTGGCGTCGGGCCTTCGTGGACGCGGAACAGCGACGCATGTTCGCCACTGGCGATGAACTCGGCGGCGCAAACATTCGCCGCAAGCATCGTCTCTTCAATCAGGCGGTGGGCTTCGGTGCGCACCCGCGGCACGATCTTCTCGATGCGGCCGGCCTCGTCGGCAACGATCTGGGTTTCGGTGGTTTCGAAGTCGATCGCGCCGCGGCCGGCACGCGCCTTGAGCAGCGCGCGGTAGACCTCGTGCAGATGCAGCAGATGTGGCAACAAGTCGCTGCGGCGCTGCGCCTCGGGGCCACGGGTGTTGCCCAGCACCGCGGCGACCTCGGTGTACGTCAGGCGTGCATGCGAGCAAATCAGCGCCGGGTAGAACTGGTACGCGTCGATCGCGCCGGCTTCACCGATGACCATGTCGCAGACCATCGCCAGGCGCTCTTCGTCTGGCTTGAGCGAGCACAGGCCGTTGGACAGTTTTTCCGGCAGCATCGGGATCACGCGGCGCGGAAAATAAACTGAGGTCGCACGCTCGTAAGCGTCAGCGTCCAGCGGCTCGCCGGGCTTGACGTAGTGGCTGACATCGGCGATCGCCACGATCAGGCGCCAGCCGTTGAAGGCCGACTTGCCACGCCCGCGCGTGAACGGCTCGCAGTAGACGGCATCGTCGAAGTCGCGTGCGTCTTCGCCGTCGATGGTGACGAGCGCGACATCGCTCAGGTCGACACG
Organism: Betaproteobacteria bacterium; assembly: GCA_031419315.1. Classification (GTDB taxonomy): domain Bacteria; phylum Pseudomonadota; class Gammaproteobacteria; order Burkholderiales; family Burkholderiaceae_C; genus Rubrivivax. The sequence continues at coordinate 1,339 of JANOKR010000155.1, read as the reverse complement.
CTGCTTGCGGTCGGCCGGGCGCAGACGCTCGGCCAAGGCCGCCGCCTGTTCGGTGGTCTCCGGCGAAAAACGGTGCGGCACGTCGTACTTGCGCACCGCGATTTCGATTTCCATGCCGGGGTCGTCGATCTCGCCGAGGATCTCGATCACGCGCCCCACGGGCTGCGAAAACATCGACGGCGGCTCGGTGAGTTCGACCACCACGACCTGCCCGCTTTCGGCGCTGCCGGTAGCGTTTTTCGGGATCAGGATGTCCTGGCCATAGCGCCGGTCTTCGGGGGCCACGACCCAGACGCCGCCTTCATGCAGCAGCCGGCCGATGAGCGTGGCGCGTTTGCGCTCGACGATCTCGAGCACGCGCCCTTCGGGGCGGCTCTTGCGGTCGTAGCGCACGATGCGTGCACGCACCGTATCGCCGTGCAGCACGCTGCGCATTTCGGTGGCGGCCAGGTAGATCGAGGGCTCGCCGTCGTCGCGAACGACAAAGCCGTGGCCATCGCGGTGGCCCTCGATGCGGCCGACGGCCTCACTCGGCAGGGCCTGCGGGACGCCGTCGGGCTCGACAGCGGGGGGGAGAGTTTTAATATTTTTGATAGTAGAATCCAGGGCTCCTGAAAGCCCAGATGGCGGAATTGGTAGACGCACTAGTTTCAGGTACTAGCGGGTAACTCCGTGGAGGTTCGAGTCCTCTTCTGGGCACCAGATTGAAAGAGAAAACAAGGCCGGCTTGATGCCGGCCTTGTCCATTGTGGGGGTCGACTTGTGGTGATCGCGTGTCGCCATCAGACGGCAAACTTCTTGGCCAGCCGGTCCGGCCGCAGATTGTCGTATTCCTCGAACGGCTGGTGGATCCACGGGCTGCTCGGCAACTGCTCGACATAGTAGTCGGGCATGTAGGCCGATGCGCCCTTGACCCACAACACCGCCGAGCGCAGCTCAACTATCGCCGGCATCGCCCGCAGCCGCTCGACAACCGCACGCAGCGTGAGGCCGGAGTCGGCCAGATCGTCGACGAGCAGTACCCGCCCGGCGAGCTCGCCACGTGGCATCGTGATGTACTTGGCCAGGTCCAGGCGGCCCTGGATCGTGCCGGCCTCGGCGCGGTAGGAACTCGTCGACATGATCGCCAGCGGCTTGTCAAAGACCCGCGAGAGCACGTCACCAGGGCGCATGCCGCCGCGCGCCAGGCACAGGATCTGGTCGAAGTCCCAGCCGCTGTGGGCGACCTTCAGCGCCAGGCGCTCGGTGAGCATGTGGTACTCGTCCCAAGAGACGTAGAGATGCTTGCCGTCGTCGGTGAGCATGGGCTGGAGCCTTTCTTCTTCAACGTTGGAAGGGG
>JANOKR010000154.1:0-8719 GCA_031419315.1 Betaproteobacteria bacterium | reverse complement strand
AGCCGCCGCCGAAGATCACGGCCGCGCTGGTCGCAACGAAGGCAGCCGAACCCGCGCTGTAGTGGAGACCTTCGGGTCTCGCGCAAATCAAATCAACAACTTAACGGTGCTGTCGGTGCCCAGTTGAGAAAGACGGGCTAGTTGCAAGCCGGCCGGCCCCGCGGCGCGGTCGGCCAGGCGGCGCTGCAATCGCTGCACGCAGGCCTGCACGCGGGCTGAGTCGACCGGCTTGACGATGTAGTCCACCGCCTGCGCCTCAAAAGCCTGCAGCGCAAACTGCTCGTAGGCGGTGACAAAGACGATGAGCGGGAAGGGGCTGCTTTCGGGCCAGTCTTCGGCCAGCGCCTGCGCCGCTTCGAGCCCGCTCATGCCGGGCATGCGGATGTCGAAAAAACAGATATCGGGCTGCAGCGCCAGCGCGTGCTCGACGGCGCTGGCGCCGTCGCCGACCTTGGCCACGATTTGCAGCCCCGGCCAATGGGCGGCGAGATCGGCTTGCAGACCGGCGGCGAGCAGGGGTTCGTCTTCGGCGATGAGCGCGGTGGCAGTCGAGGTCATGGGCGAGGTCATGGTCAGGCCGCGGCCTTCATCGGCAACACGATGCGCGCCAGCGTACCGCCGCCAGCGCTGGGCTCCAGGGTCAGCGCTGCGGCGTCACCGAACAGCGCTTTCAGGCGGCCGCGCACCTGCTCCAGGCCAAATCGGGTGGAGCCCGGGCTGCCGGCCCGCCCGAGCCCTGCGCCGTTGTCTTGAACGGTCAGCTCCAGCATCAGCCCGGCGCGCCGTGCGGCGACATCGATGCGCCCGCCGGCAAGTTGCGGCTCAAGGCCATGTTTGATGCAGTTTTCGACCAGTGGCTGCAGGAGCAGCGGCGGCACCGGCTGGTCGCGCAACGCCGCCGGCAGGTCGAGTGCAAATTGAAGCCGCGGCCCCATCCTGATCGCCATCAGCGAGAGGTAGTCGCTGATGCGGTCGAACTCGGCGGCCAGCGGATGCGCGCCGCTGCGGCTGGCATTCAGCGTCGCCCGCAGGAAGCCGATCAACTGGTCGAGCATCGCCTGCGCGCGCGGCGGGTCGATGCCGATCAGCACACGCAGGTTGGCCAGGGTGTTGAACAACATGTGCGGCTCGAGCTGCGATTCGAGCAGCTTGAGCTGGTTCTCTGCGGCGGCGCGCATCGCGGCTTCGGCGTCCGCGCGGGCCCGCGACAGGCGCTCGAGCATGGTCAGCACAAACATCGTCAGCAGCGACGCGATGACCGTGATCGTCAGCGTCACGCGGGCGGTGGTGGTGCCGAGTTGCCAGATCGCCGGTGAACGGTAGCCGGTGATCGCGTCGGCGATCGTCATCCCGGCCGACGGGCCGACCAGGATGCCGAGTGCGACCAGCGGCAACATGCCGCGCACATGCAGGTCGAAGCCCACCGCGGCGGCGGGGTCCCCACGCCGGATGCGCTGCGTATCGACGACCCAGCATATGACCACGCGTGCGGCGTCGGTGACCAGCCAGCAGCACAGACCGATCGAGAAGGAATAAATCAGCTGGACGCCGAATCGGCCGCGCTCAAGCGCGCCGAGCAGCAGGGCGATCGCCAGACACAGCATGGCCATGAAGAACAGGCCGCGGATCAGGCGCTTGCGCAGCCTTGCCCCTGGCTGCGCCGCTGCACCGGTGGCGAGCGCGTGATCAAGCGAGGGTGCGGCAGGAGTTGCCGGGGTGGCATCAATGGTCATCGGCGCCGATTCTGGCCCCGACTCTGCCAGGCACCGTCAGCGCCGCGACGAAGTGCCGCGTGGCACCGCGAATCGCCAGCCGGCAAGCGCCAATCGCGGCAGGGTTGCCGGCGGCATTGCCGGCGGCGTTGTTAGCAGATTGCTCAGACCGCCAGCGCCGCCTCGGGTGCCGCGCCGCGCAGATAGATCAACGCCCCGGCATCCGAGCGCAGCTGGTCGTGCAGCCGGTCCTGCCGGCCTAGATGGAAGCCGCCGGCGGCGATGTGCACCGCACCGATCTGGACCTCGCCTTCGAGCACGACACATTCTTCGTCGACCGGGTGCCGGTGCGCCGGCAGCCGCGCGCCGGCTTGCAGGCGCAGCAGGTAGGACATCACGCCGGCCGCTTCGTGCAGCACCTTGATCTGCACCCCGCGCCCAAACGGCCGCCAGTCGCCGGCACCCGCCTGCACCGTCAGGTGCTCGGCGGTATTGCCCGCGGCGATGCGCCGCAGCAGCGCTTGTTTGACCCGCCGGATGCTTTGCACATCCACCGGCGCGGCCTCTGCCGAGTCGGCAATTCGCTCGCCGAGCAGGCCGACGATTTTTGCGTCCAAAGCCGGACGGTCGTGGTCTGAAGGCGGTCGTTGGTTCATGGCGGGCACAGTCGCTCGGTGGCTCGGTGGTTCAGGGTGGGTCGCGATCGTCGATCAGTCTTACAGCGCCGCACGCAGTTTGGCCCGGGCACGCAGGATCAGCGATTTGACCGTGCCTACCGGCAGCCCGGTGGTCTGCGCTATCTCGGTGTGATTGAGGTCGCGAAAGTAGGCCAGCCCGATGACCCAGCGTTCGTTGCTGCTCAAGCCTTGCAGCGCGGCGTGCAGGCGGGTGTTGGTCTGGGTCTGCCAATGCTTCCAGGCCGGGTCTGCGTGCGGGTTGTCGGCTTCGTCTGCCGCGGTTGCGGAATCCGTTGACGGATGCGCGGCCTGCCGGCGCAACTGATCCAGGCAGCGGCTGCGCACGATCGTCAGCAGCCAGCTGACGGCGCTGCCGCGGGTGACGTCGAAGCGCGGTGCCGTGCGCCAGGCCTCAAAAAATGCGTCGGCGAGCAGGTCTTCGAGATCGGCACCGCGCAGCATGCGGCGCGCCAGCGTGGTGGCGTAGGCGGCGGTGGCATCGTAGAAGGCCTCGAAGGCGGCGGCGCTGCCGGCAGCCGCCTCAAGCACGAGCGCGGCAAGTCGCTGGTCGCGCTGGCTGCGGCCACCGTCGGCCAGGGCCGATGACGTTGCGTCGGACGCGCTGTTCACTGCACCGTCGTGCAAGACATCGTGGCGCGTTGCCGGCAGGCTCATCGCGGCTGGGGCGTGGTTGCGAAGCGCTGCCGAAGTTACCAGACTCAGACGGCGCTCGCCAGCCGGCGCGCGCGATTGGGCAGTCGCCGTTTGCCGGGGGTGCAGCTGGGTTGGCGACGATCGCGCAAGGGTGGGCATGGTGGCGGGCGCTGGCTTCCTGGGCCTACGGCATGGCCCTGGGCCTGGATGCACGGCGACGCTGGTCGCGGCCTTGCATCCAAGGCAGCAAGGGGCTCGTAAACCAAGCCATCAATCACCGAGGAGCGCTCGATGCCCCGCTTCGCCGAAGTCTGCCATCACGAATGGATTGCCGCGCCGCCTTTGAGGGTGCGCGCGCAGTTCGCCGACCTGGAGCACCACATCAATGCCCAGGTGCACCCGAAGCTGCGCTTCGAAATCCTGCAGCGCAGCGCGAACCGGGCGCGATATGTGCAGGAGGTCAGGTTGCTGGGCTTGTCTCAGCGCGATGTCTTCGAGCGCGAATTCGAGCCCGACGGCACTATGCTCGACACCTCGATCGAGGGCTTCAACAAGGGCGGCTCGATCGTCATCCGCTTTGACCCGCAGACCCGTGCCGAGGTTGCCGGCACCGACGTCGAGATCACGATCCGCCTGCCACTGCCGCCGCTGGTCGGCCCCCTGATCCGGCCTTTGCTGCAATGGCAGGTCCGGCGCGAGCTCAGTGCCGCAGCGGCCGAGGACAAACGCGATATCGAAGTTGGACGATACGGCATCCAGGCCGCCGCTGCCGCGTTGCCGGCGCATGCCTAACTTGATAACCCAGTCGCTCTTTCCGGCCGCTGCCGGCGATTGCCGTTGAGTGCTGGCGGTGGCTGGCGGCTGTGAGTGCGTTACGTGCCTGCCGCGCTCGGTGCGCTCCTTCCGCAGCCCCCTAGTTTGAATCGGCTTCATCCCTCGTCTGAGCGGTACACGCTGGGAGTCGGCGTCGATAGAGTCGATGCACTCAACAACCGCTTCAGAGGCCCACGATGCATTCCTTCACTTTGCGTTTTTCCGCCGCGGCGGCACTGCTGGCGCTGGCCGCCGCGCCTTCACTGGCGGCCACCTCGGGTTACAGCGAAACCTGGGACGGGCAGGGCAACCTGGCCGACTGGTTTGGCAGCACCATCCACAGTACCGTCGTCAACCCGGGTGTCGGCGGCAACCCCGATGGCCACCTGCTGATTCGTCGCGGTGGTGCCTTCGCGATCGGGGCGACCACCGACCTCGACGCGGTCGATGGCAGCTACGCCGGCAATAGCTGGACCGTGAAGGTCGACCTGGCGCAGATCGAAGGCACCGTCTCCGATGTCAGGCTGCGTTACCGCTACCAGGACTCCACCTACAACGGCTGGAGCTTCCAGCTCGCCGCGGCCCTGGGCGGCTGGAGCACCAAGTCGGTTACCTTCAACGCCGACTGGAGCGACGCCGACGCGATGCTCAACGGCTGGTCGGCCGATGCCGCCGGCTCGACGGAGAGCTTTGCGCAAACGATGGCCAACACCTACCACCCCGAAGTGCGCTTCGAAGGCACCCGCACGCTGCTCGTCGGTGTCGACAATTTTTCGATCACCGCGGTGCCCGAGCCCGGCACCTACTTGCTGATGGCGCTCGGCCTGGTCGGCGTCGCCTTCAGCGCGCGTCGCCGCCAGCGCGGCTGAAGCGCCGCGGCGGCTTCACGCCGCCTTGAGCAAACGGGCGCGTATCGCTTCGATGCGCGCCCGGTTCACGTCAAAGTCCTTGCGACCGACACGCGACGCCGAGCGCACTTGCACCACCAGCGCCGCGGGGTCGAACCAGAATTCGGCATCGTCGGTGTAGCCCATCAGCCGGGTCGTGAACTGCACCCGCAAATAGTCGGTGCGGGTTTCGACGACCTTCGCGCCGGGCCTCGATTCGACGGTCAACTTCAGCCGTGCAATCGTCGCAGCGCCGCCCCCTTCGACCAAGGACAGCGGCGCGATCTGTGCCGCTTCGCGCTGCGGCGCGTCGGGCCACAGCGCGGCCTGGCTGCTGACGCTGTTCGGCGTCTTCGATGGCGGTTTGAGCCGGCCGTCGCGCACGCCCAGGTTGGCCGGCGCCTTGCCGGCGAACAGGCCCAACCGGCCGGCGAGCAGCACGACCACGATCAGGGCCGCGGCAACGATCGCGATGATTTTCAGTGTGGCCAACATCGGCTACCTCCGGCGGCTGCCGCCGAACAAGGAGCCGAGCACCCCGCGCACGATCTCGCGGCCGACTGCCGAGCCGACGCTGCGCATCGCACTCTTTGCCGCCGACTCGGCCAGGCCCTCGTGGCGGCCACCTCGCGGGCCGGTGCTGCCAAAAAGCACATCGCTCAGGCCGCCAAACATGCCACCGCCGGCCGCCGCAGGTGCCGCGCCGGCAGGAGCCAGGCCGCCAGCGGCGGCGCCACTTTGTGCCGCCGCGGCGTTGTCGGCGCTGTTCGTCGCGCGGCCTTTGAGTTTTTCAAACGCCGATTCGCGGTCGACGGTTTTTTCATAGACCCCGGCGACCAGCGAGCCGGCGATCAGGGCCTGGCGTTGTTCAGGCGCGATCGGCCCGATCTGGCTGCCGGGTGGCAGCACATAAACCCGCTCGGTGACTGAGGGGCGACCTTTTTCATCGAGAAAACTGACCAGCGCTTCGCCGACGCCGAGCTCGGTGATCGCGGTGGCGATATCGACCTTCGGGTTCGCGCGCATCGTGCTCGCCGCAGATTGCACCGCTTTCTGGTCGCGCGGCGTGAAGGCGCGCAGCGCATGCTGCACGCGGTTGCCGAGCTGGCCGAGCACGCTGTCGGGGATATCCAGCGGGTTCTGCGTCACGAAATAGACGCCGACACCTTTTGATCGCACCAGGCGCACGACGAGCTCGATGCGTTCGACCAGCGCCTTTGGTGCGTCGTTGAAGAGCAGGTGCGCTTCGTCGAAGAAAAAGACGAGCTTCGGTTTGTCGAGGTCACCGACTTCGGGCAGGGTCTCGAACAGCTCCGACAACAGCCACAGCAAAAAAGTCGCATACAGGCGCGGCGCATTCATCAGCTTGTCGGCAGCGAGCACATTGATCACGCCCTGGCCGCCATCGGTCTGCATCAGGTCGTTGATGTCGAGCATCGGTTCGCCAAAAAATTTGTCCCCGCCTTGTTCTTCGATCTGCAGCAGCCCGCGCTGGATCGCGCCGACACTGGCGGCGCTGACATTGCCGTAGCTGGTGGTGAATTCCTTGCCGTTGTCGCCGACGTACTGCAACATCGCGCGCAGGTCTTTCAGGTCGAGCAACAACATGCCGTTGTCGTCGGCGATTTTGAAGACCAGGTTGAGCACGCCGGCCTGGGTTTCGTTGAGTGCCAGCATGCGCGCCAGCAACAGCGGGCCCAGGTCGCTGACGGTGGCGCGCACCGGGTGGCCCTGTTCGCCAAAGACGTCCCAGACGGCGGCCGGGCATTTGCTTGGCGCCGGTTGCTCAAGCCCACGGTCGGCCAGGATTTTGGCCACCTTGTCGGGGATCTTGCCGGTCTGGCTGATGCCGGTGAGGTCGCCCTTGACATCGGCCATGAAGACCGGCACGCCGAGCTTGCTGAAGTTCTCGGCCAGCGTTTGCAGCGTGATCGTCTTGCCGGTGCCGGTGGCGCCGGTGATCAGGCCATGGCGGTTGGCCAGTGCGGGCAGCAGGTGGCATTCGATGGCGCCGTTTTTGGCAACCAGGATCGGGTCAGGCATCGGGCGGGCTCCAAAGGGGTGGCGATCGGTGTCGGGCTTCGCCGGCCTCGTGCAGGCCGTGGCGCGTGGTTCGCGAAGTCTAGCGCCCCTCATTCCGGGGGGCCCGGGTTTGTCCGCTGACTCTGAAGGCGCCGCGCTCCGATAGTCGCGCCTTCAACAATCTTTTGAGGAACTTGCGATGAACGGACATAAAACAGCGATTCGCTCGACCCTGGCTGCGGCCTGCCTGCTGGCGATGACAGCGCACGCGGCCGACTATGTGCTCCAGGCGCCGTCGTGGGGCGCGAGCCAGAATGCAGCGGTCGCGGCCGCCGGCGGCTCGGTGCGCTTCAGCCATGCCACCGGCCTGGCCGTGGTGTCGTCGGAAAGTGCGGCGTTTCTTGCCGATGTGCTGCGTGGCGGTGCAGTCACCAGCGGCGCGGCCGACCAAGTGCTGACGATGGCCCCGGTGCGCGTCGTCGATGCCGGCATCGATGCCGAGGCCTTGCCGCAGGTGACCGACAGGTTTTATCAGTTCATCCAGTGGGCACCGCAATCGGTGCGCGCGCCGCAGGCCTGGGCGCTGGGCTACACCGGAGCCGGTGTGCGGGTGGCGGTCATCGATGGTGGCATTTATGGCGCCCACGCCGATCTGGCGGCCAACATCGACACCGTTGCGGCGCGATCGTTCGTCGCTGGCGCACCGGCAAGCTGCCAGGTGCAGTGGAACTGTGATACCGGCACCTTCTGGCATGGCACGCATGTCTCCGGCATCGTCGCCGCGCCGATCAACGGCATCGGCGTCGTCGGCATCGCACCCGGAGCGACGATCGTTCCGGTGAAAGCGCTGCACAACGGCAGCGGCTCCTTTGCGGCGGTCCTGCAAGCGATCCTTTACGCGGCCACCGATGGTCGCGCCGACATCATCAATATGAGCCTGGGCGCGACCTTCCCGCGCCAGGGACGCGAAGCCGCCGAGTTGGTGTCGACCTTCAACCGCGTGGTCAACTTTGCATCGGCTCAAGGGGTTCTGGTGATCTCGTCGGCGGGCAACGATGGCCTGGATATGGACCAGGCAAAAAATCTGGTCAAGCTGCCGGCAGAGGGTGGCAACGGCCTCGCGATTTCGGCCACCGGCCCGCTCGGGTTTGGCATGGGCGCGAACGATTTTTCGCGTATCTCGAGCTACACCACTTACGGCGCGTCGCTGGTGACGCTGGCCGCGCCGGGTGGCGACGCTGCGCTGCCGGGAAACGCGCCGTGCACGCTGGCCCTCGTACCCAGCGGTACGCTGACCCGCCCCTGCTGGGTCTTCGACCTGGTGCTCTCGACAGCGCGCGGCACGACAGCGGCCGGCGCCTACTCCTGGGCCGCCGGCACCTCGATGGCAGCACCGGCGGCGTCAGCGGTTGCTGCGCTGATCAAGCAGAAGTACCCCAACGCGTCGGTGGGTGAGTTGAAAAACAAGCTCCGCCGCGCCACCGACGATGCCGGCAAGCCCGGGCATGACGAGTTCTATGGCAGCGGCTTCCTGAACGCAGAAAAGGCGGTCACGAACTGAGCTTGCTGATCCTGGTTTGACGACCGGCCCGGTCACCCGCAAGGCGGGTGGCCGGGCCGGCTACTTTGTGCTCGTCGACTTTGTGACCGCAAGCTTGCTGCCGTCACGCGCCGCCAGCGCGCAAGGGCGCGAGGGCGCGAGGGCTCCCCCGTAGAATCGAGGCTCCCCCACAACAGCCCAGACCGCGTGTCGTGACGCGGCGGCAGCACCATGGCCGGACATTCCAAATGGGCCAATATCCAGCACCGCAAGGGCCGCCAGGACGAAAAGCGTGGCAAGGCCTGGACGCGGGTGATCCGCGAAATCATGGTCGCCGCACGCCTGGGCGGCGGTGATGTCAGCGCCAACCCGCGGCTGCGCCTGGCGATCGAAAAAGCCAAGGCGGTGAACCTG
>JANOKR010000153.1:0-8289 GCA_031419315.1 Betaproteobacteria bacterium | reverse complement strand
GTGGCCCGCGCACGCTGGCCGGTTTTGGCTCGGCCAAGGGCAGCAACGAAGAGGCGTATCTGTTCCAGAAACTCGTGCGGCTGGGGTTTGGCAGCAACAACGTCGACCATTGCACGCGGCTGTGCCATGCATCGAGCGTGGCCGCGCTGCTCGAAGGCATCGGCTCGGGTGCGGTCAGCAACCCGGTGATGGACGTGACGCGCGCCGAGGTGGTCATCGTCATCGGCGCGAATCCGACCGTCAACCATCCGGTCGCCGCGACCTGGATCAAAAATGCGGTGCGTGGTGGCACCAAGCTGATCGTCATCGACCCGCGGCGCAGCGACCTGTCGCGCCACGCGCATGCCTTTTTGCAGTTCAAGCCCGACAGCGATGTCGCGCTGCTGAATTCGATGATGCATGTCATCGTCGAAGAAGGCCTCGTCGACCAGGCGTTCATCGACGACCGCACCCTCGGCTACGAAGCGCTGGCCAACAACGTGCGCGGTTTCAGCCCCGAGCTGATGGCGCCGATCACTGGCGTGCCGGCAGACACGCTGCGCGGAGTCGCGCGCCTGTATGCCAGCAGCCGCGCATCGATGATCCTGTGGGGCATGGGCATCAGCCAGCATGTGCACGGCACCGACAACGCACGCTGCCTGATCGCACTGGCGCTGATGACCGGGCAGATTGGCCGCCCGGGCACCGGGCTGCATCCGCTGCGCGGGCAAAACAACGTCCAGGGCGCTTCTGATTCCGGCCTGATCCCGATGATGTACCCCGACTACCAGCGGGTTGCCGACCCCGGCGTGCGCGAGCGTTTTGCCGCCGTCTGGGGGGTGGCCAACGAAGCACTTGATGCTGAGCCAGGCTTGACCGTGGTCGAGGTCATGGACGCCATCGTCGCTGGCCAGGTGCGTGGCATGTTCATCATGGGCGAAAACCCGGCGATGAGCGACCCCGATGCCAACCATGCCCGCGCGGCGCTGGCCAGCCTGGAGATGCTGGTCGTGCAAGACATCTTCCTGACCGAAACCGCCTGCCTGGCGGATGTCATTCTGCCGGCGTCGGCGTTCCCTGAAAAAACCGGCAGCTTCACGAATACCGACCGCACCGTGCAGATCGGCCGCCGGGCGATCGGCCTGCCCGGCCAGGCGCGGCAAGACCTGTGGATCCTGACCGCGATGGCGCAACAACTCGGCCTCGACTGGAGCGACTATGGCGCGGCACCGACCGCCTGCGAAAGGGCTGTCGAAGGCGTCTTCAACGAGATGCGCCGTGTCATGCCCAGCATCGCCGGCATCACCTGGGCGCGGCTGCAAGAAGAACATAGCGTGACCTATCCCTGCCACGCCGAAGGCGACCCCGGCGAGCCGGTGGTCTTCACCAAAGACTTCCCCACCGACAGCGGGCGCGGGCGCTTCGTGCCGGCCGACATCATCCCCGCCGACGAACGCCCGGATGCCGACTACCCGCAGGTGCTGATCACCGGCCGCCAGCTCGAACATTGGCATACCGGCAGCATGACGCGGCGCTCGGGTGTGCTCGATGCGATCGAGCCGGATGCGGTGGCCTATGTCAACCCGCTCGACCTGGATGCACTCGGTGCCGCGCCGGGCGAGGTCATCACCATCGAGTCGCGCCGCGGCAGCGTGAGCCTGTATGCCCGCGCCGACGACGGCACGCCGCGCGGCGCGGTGTTTGTGGCGTTCTGCTGGTACGAAGCAGCGATCAACAAACTCACCAACCCGGCGCTCGACCCGGTCGGCAAGATCCCGGAATTCAAATACTGCGCGGTGCGCCTGCGCCGCGGCGGTGACGCGCCGCAGACGGCCAGTTTTGGTGGTGGTGTGGTGCTCGGCGGGTTCGGCAAACCCGCGCTGATGTAAGGACCGTCCGGCCCCGCCGACACAGCGTCACGCGCCTCCAGCAATCCCGCACCCACCGGGCGCGGCATTGCTCGAGAGGCCCTGAATCATGAAGTTGTTTTTGCTCACCACGTCGGCGCTGGCCGCTTTGGCTGTCGCTGGATTGCCGACCACCGCGCAGGCCCAGGCCGCCGGGCCCGAAATGCATGTGAATGCGCTCGAAGGCTTGTTTGGCAAGCAGGCGGGCTTTCGCCGCTCGCATGCCAAGGGCCTCTGCGCGAGTGGCCATTTCACTGGCAACGCCGACGGCCGTGCGCTGTCGCGGGCGACCGTATTCAACGGCGATCGGGTGCCGGTGGTCGCACGTTTCTCGGTCGGCGGCGGCAACCCCAACGCCAGCGACAAGAGCCGCTCGGTGCGCGCGATCGCGCTGCAATTCATGGCTGCGAATGGTGAGCAATGGTTGACGGCGAATATCTCGGCGCCGATGTACTTTGTCAGCAAGCCAGAACAGTTCGCGCCCTTCATGCAGGTGCGCAGTGCCGACCCGGCCACCGGCAAGCCCGACCCAGAAAAGCTCAAGGCCTTCAACGAGGCCAACCCCGAAACCACGCTGCAGGGTGCCTACCTGGCCAAGGCGCCGATCCCGGCGAGTTACGGCAGCGTCGCGTACTGGAGCAACAACGCTTTTGAGGTCGTGAACGCGCGCGGCGCGGGCCAGTTTGTGCGCTGGCAGTTTGTGCCCGAGGCTGGCACCGTGGGCCTGACCGACGAACAACTCAAGACCCTGCCTGACAACTTTCTCGCCGACGAATTGCGCCAGCGTGTCGCTGCCGCCGCGGTGGCCTTTGACTTCCGCCTGCAACTCGCCGACAAGGACGACCAGCTCACCGACCCGGCACGGGTCTGGCCCGACAGCCGCAGGCAAGTCTCTGCCGGCAGGCTGGTCATCGACAAGGTCGAAGCCGGCCCGGGTGGTGCTTGCGACAAGGTGACCTTCAACCCGCTGGTGCTGCCGGATGGCATCAAGGCATCTGCCGACCCGATATTGCTCGCCCGGCCGGCGCCCTATGGCATCTCGCTGGGCCGCCGCCTGGGGGAGGCTGCGAAGTAGTCCACGCGCTTGTGGTGACCGGTGGCGATCGGCCACGACCCGCAGCCGCGCGGAACGCAACGGTCGTCAGCCCTCGGCCTGCATCGCCTTGCCGAGCTCGTTGCGCCCCTGCGCGCCGCCGTCTTCGGGCACGCTGTCGCCATCGCGGTCAGAGATCGCGTCGAAGTTGGCGGCGACGAGTTCGACAGCGTCGGGGCCGCTGCCCAGATGCAGGCCGCTGGTCAGGCTGACATAGGCACGCTCGAAGGTGCCGGCGCCGGCACACAGGATCGTGCGTGTTGGCGCGTCTTCGCTGACCAGGTAGAGCAGCCCGGGGGTCACCGCCTCGGGCTTGAGCCGCTCCAGCATCGGCGCCGGCAGCAGGCCTTCGGTCATGCGCGTCGCCGCGGTGGGTGCCAGGCAGTTGACGCGGATGCCGTCCTTCGCACCTTCGATCGACAGCGTCTGCATCAAGCCCACCAGCGCCATTTTTGCGGCGCCGTAGTTGGCCTGGCCAAAATTGCCCCACAGTCCCGACGACGAACTGGTCATCACGACGCGGCCGTATTTCTGCGCCCGCATCGTGGCCCATACCGCCTGGGTGCAGATCGCCGCGCCGACGACATGCACATCCAGCACGAGCCGGAAGTCGGCCAGGCTCATTTTTGCAAACGACTTGTCGCGCAGGATGCCGGCGTTGTTGACGAGGATATCGATGCGGCCCCAGGCGTCGAGCGCCTGCTGCACCATCATCGCGACGGCGGCCTCGTCGGTGACGGAAGCGTGGCTGGCCATCGCGGTACCGCCAGCGGCCGTGATCTCGGCCACCACCGCGGCGGCAGACGGCGTGCCCTCGCCAGCGGGGGCGAGGTCGTTGACGATGACCTTGGCGCCACGTGCCGCCAGCGCCAGCGCATGCTGGCGGCCGAGCCCGCCGCCAGCGCCGGTGATCAGGGCCACGCGGCCGTCGAATCGAATGCTCATGGATGACGTGTTGGGTTGGTTGAACGCGGCGTGATCGTAGCGGGCCGGCGCAAGAGAGCAGCGGGCAGGCCGCTCACCAGGGCAGTCGTTGCCCGTCGCAGGCCATGAAGGTACCCGAGTCGTCGGGGCCCAGGCCGTCCAGCGCCAACAGCATTTCGGCCGCGGCTTGCATCGGGTCGCGCCCGATCTCGTCGCCGCGGAAGGGGCGCGACAGCGCCGAGCTCACCGTACCCGGATGTATCGCTGCCAGAACCGCACCCGGGTGGGTGCGGCGCAGTTCGATTGCGGCGGTGCGCAGCAGCATGTTCAGCGCGGCTTTGGACGCGCGGTAGCCATACCAGCCGCCGAGCCGGTTGTCACCGATGCTGCCGACCTTGGCCGAGAGCACGGCGAGCAGGCTGCGCTGGCGGCACAACAGCGGGCCGAAGTGGCGCAGCACCAGCGCCGGCCCAAAGGTGTTGCGGCGGAACACGGCCTCCAGCGACGGGTAAGCCAGATCGCCCAGTCGCTTCTCGGCCATCGCGCCGCCGCTGTGCAATACGCCGGTCGCCACAAGCACCAGATGCAAGGGCTGCGTGGGCGCCGCGCTGCCCAGCGCCGCGGCGGCGGCGCCGACCGTTGTTTCGTCGTCGTAGTCGATGCTCGGCTGGCTGCGGCGATGCAGGGCGTCGACGCGGCCGCAGCGCGGGTCGGACTGCAAGTGCGCGACAAACGCGGCGCCGATCGCGCCACTGGCGCCGATCACCAACGCCCGGTAACCGTCGGGCAATGAAGGCATCAGGTGCATCTCACACCCAGCCCAGAAGCGCGGGCGGCCGGCTCAAGCGCGTGCGTTGCGGCGTGCGACCCAGTAGGTCGCGCCCTCGGGGCCGTAACGTTCGGCATGCGGCACATCGCGGTCGAGCGTGAAGCGGTCGCCGGCACACAAATGCCGCACCTCGCTGCCGCAGGTCAACCACATCTCGCCCTGCACCACCCGCGCGTCGACCGCGAAGGCATGGGTGTGGGTGTCGAGCACGACGCCGGCGCCCCATTGGCGCTCGAGCACCTCGTCGAAGCCGCGCGCCAGCGCGTCGGTTTTGAAGTCGGCGAACGTGGGTGGGTCGGTGGGCAGGTCGGTGGGCAGGTCAGTGCGCTGGTTCATGGTGATGTCTCGTCTTGCCGGGCCAGGTCGGCCAGCGTATTGGCGTTGAAAAACTCATCTGCATTGTCGAACAGCACCTGCACAGAGCGCTGCGCGCCGGCCCAGCGGTCGATTTTGCGCTCGCCATTTTGCAGGTAAGCGGCCAGGCTCGCAGCCAGCGAGGCCTTCATCAGGCAGAACACCGGCTGGACTTGCACGACGCGGGCGCCGCCGGAGTCAGCGCGATTTTCCAGCGAAGCGGCGATCGCGATATCGGCCGCATCGTCTAGCAACCCCTGCGCCAGCCGCGCGACGAGGTCCGGCGCAAGTGCGGGGCTGTCGCAGGGCACGGTCACCAGGTACGGCGTGGTGCAGATTTGCAGCCCGGCGAGCATGCCCGCCAGCGGCCCGGCAAAGTCGCCCAGCGCGCTATCGGTGGCATCGGCGACCACCGGCAGGCCGAACGCCGCATAGGCCGCGTGGTTGCGATTGGCGTTGATCAACAAGGGCCCGACTTGGCGGCGCAACCGCGCGATCACGTGTGCCACGAGCGGCTTGCCGTTGAATGGCTGCAAGCCCTTGTCGACCCCGCCCATGCGGCTGCCGCGGCCGCCGGCGAGCACGAGCCCGGTGATGAGATATTTGTCGATGGCCATCGTCGGCGGCGATTGTGATCCACTCATCGGGTGAACCGTTCTGCCCACCCAGAAACCAGCGCCGAGCCGTTGCCGCAGTTGCCGAAATTGCAGCCCCTGCCGCAGCTCACGAGCGCGCGCTGTGCGCTGACCCGCGAGATCGAGATCGTCGATGCCAGCGGCACGCGCCGCCAGATCCACATCCCCGACGAACGTGCGCTGACGATCTTTGTCGACCGCCGCGAGCTGGTCACGCTGATGACGCTCGGCCAGCAACCCGAGCTGATGGTGCTGGGGTATCTGCTCAACCAGCGCCTGGTGGCGGATGCCGGCCAGATCGAATCGATCACCGTCGACTGGGCGGTTGACGCCGCGGCGGTGCGTACCCGCGGCGGCATCGCCGACCTGGCGGAAAAAACCGCGCGGCGGGTGGTCACCACCGGCTGCGGCCAGGGCACGGTGTTTGGTGACGTGATGGCCGAAATCGATGCGCTGCAACTGCCGGATGTTCGCGCCGCGCGCATCAAGCAGAGCACGCTGAACAGCATTCTCGACACGATGCGCGAGCAGCCCAGCGTCCACCGGCTGGCGGGCTCGGTGCACGGCACCGCGCTGTGGCAAGGCGAGCGCCTGTGCCACTTTGTCGAAGATGTCGGCCGCCACAACGCGGTTGATTCGATCACCGGCTGGATGGCGATGAATGGCATCCCTGGCGCCGACAAGGTGCTCTACACCACCGGCCGCCTGACCAGCGAGATGGTCATGAAAGCGGCGCGCATCGGCGTGCCGATCCTGGTCTCGCGCAACGGCGTCACGGCGATGGGGCACCAGCTTGCGTTGCGCCTGGGCATGACGCTCTTCGGGCGCGCGGCGAACCGGCGCTTTCTTTGTTATGCCGGCCTTGAGCGGCTCGATGCGGAGCCCGAGGCGGGGGCCTCGGGTTAGTTGCGAAGGAGGGTACCGCCACCGGATGAGCGCCTAGCGTTGGCTTCCAGTTTGGTGAACGGCAAAACACTTGCTAAAGCGCCAATGACCAGCGCGTCCTTCGCAACCGACTCGATCCGGTCATCAATGATGACGAGTAGGCCTAGTCGCTGATTCTGGCTTCCGCTCCTGATGTCGAGCAGTTTCTTAATTGCGGCGTTGACAGCAATGGGGTGCGGACTAGTGGCAAGCACACCTTGCCCATCGAACTTGAAGTCAAGCCGATACGACCGACCTGAGACGCCTTCGTACTCGGGGTCGTCAACTAGCTCCGCATCTGGCTTCCACGCCCGAAAGCACATCGCAACCTCTTCAATCAGCAAGGTTGCATCCATGCCCAGGCCGCGCTGATCCTTCTCCCACGCGGCAATCTGAACAATCGTGGCAACGTACCTCGCGAACGCGGTGGGCGCCTCGTGAGCGGCGGACCAAATCTCAAGCTATCCGCAGTCGTTGAACTGCGTTCCGTTCTCCTCAGCGGCCGCCCTTAAAGGTCTGCTTCTCCTGCCGTCCTCGAAGCTCAGGCCGCGTCCAAGGAAGTGGAAGAGAATGCCACCGTCATCAAAGAACCTGACCTGCCCACCCGTAGACTGAACGAATATCGGCACGGTGTCGCCATCGTCGAACACGAATGGGCTTTCGATTCTGGCGATGTCCCCGCTTTCCGAAACGGGGAAGCAGTCAAGGCCAATCAGCGAAGGAAGCACATCGCAGATCATGGTCATCCTTTCAGGTCGAAGTGCTCAGGGTGGGCGGGTGACGGTACGAAGACTATGCCTGTTTGCTTGCAGAAGTGGTGCAGCACGTCATCGTAAGACCAAGACAGCCACCCTGCGGTTCCGTGGCTCCTACGGTCGCCGATGTGCTCGTGAGCCATCGTGCGGGGGTGCTTTGGCGCGGCCTTCATCTGCTCAACGTGCAGTTGGTAGACACGCGCCGGGCCGTGTGGTGTTGCGCGAAACACTGTGAATTTAAACTTTGCCAATTTGGTGCTGGGACTCCGCACAAAGAAGAACTCTGCATAGAGGCCAACGTTTTGCCCATTTTCATCCGATAGACCACACGCTAGGCGCAGAGTGCCTCTGGGGTGCTTTGGTGCCGCCCATTCGGCGTCTTCGCATGTCAGCTTTTGCCCGAGTAGTGCTCTGGCCTCGGCCTCGGGTATGTCGCGCATTGTTGTTGCAACCCCGGGTTGGTAGTTGAAATCATCATGCCAGCCAAACTCATCACGGCGAACCCGCTTCAACCCTTTACCGCGCATTCAGCGTGCCGGATGCTGCGCCCTTCGCTGGCGAACGCAGCCCTTCAACCAGGCGCGATGCGAGCTCGCGAGCACCACGCCAGCGTCCAAGGTCGTCGGGCGTCGGCGGTCGTGCGTCTCGCCGCTTGCCGCCGAGGATGGCGTGTGCCCGCCGCAGCGAAGGAGAGGAGCAGGGCCTAGTGCAACCCGGCCCGGGGGACATGGGCGCAGGCGGGCGCCGCCCTCGTTGGCGCGTGCGGCGCTTGGTCGGCGCTGGAGCGGCTCCGGCGCGCCGGCCAGCGCCGCCCCGTCCATCCCAAGCTCATGACTTCACAGCCGCTGCCGCTTGCGCCACACTGCGCCGCTGCGATGAAGCGCCACCC
>JANOKR010000152.1:0-2332 GCA_031419315.1 Betaproteobacteria bacterium | reverse complement strand
AGCCGCCGCCGAAGATCACGGCCGCGCTGGTCGCAACGAAGGCAGCCGAACCCGCGCTGTAGTGGAGACCTTCGGGTCTCGCGCAAATCAAATCAACAACTTAACGGTGCTGTCGGTGCCCAGTTGAGAAAGACGGGTTAGCGCCGACCGACTGGTGCGCCTGCAACGAGTGTCAGCATGAAGCGAACCGCAGCCCCGCCGTACTGAAGGGCGGCGACCCGCTCGCCGGCGCGCAAACCGGCACCGGCACGACCGCCGGATTTGTGCTGCCAAAGCGCCATCGCTTGATGACCAGCCCGTCCAAGCCCGAAGCGCCTGGCCACATCGAGACCCTTGCGGCGCAGCGGCTGATCGGCCCGCCGTCAGCCGCTGCGACCTGCCCGATGACCGCGGCGCCAGGCCATCAGGCCCAGGCCACCGACAAGCAAGGCCAATGTGGCGGGCTCGGGGACGGGGCGGGCGATGAAGCCCAACTGGCTCTGGGTCCGTGTATCGAAATGGCCGACCAGCACACCAGCGTTGTTGCTGCCCTCCAGGAAGGTTGAGACGGCACCGGCAAAATCGATCTGGTCGTAGCTGCCGACCGAGCCGGCGAAACCGTGCGTTGCGCCGTCGGCATCGACAAACCAGCCTGCCAGGTTGCCGGCGTCGTCGATGTCCCGAAATGCAATGCGAAAGGCGCCGGGAAGAAAAACATCCGTCCGCGTGGCCATCGTAATGTCGTAGATCACGCCCGGTCGCTGCGTCGGCGGCCCCGTCAGCAGGTCGCTACCCACCGCGACATAGCTGCTGTTGATGCCCTGCATGATGGTGAAGTAGGAATTCGCCTTGCCGACGATGTTCAGCGTGTCACCAACACGGTCGTAGACAAACCCCACCCGGAACCCCGTGCCTGCATCGCTGTAAAAACCCGAGAGATGGCGGCCGTCGGGTGAGATGCCACGCAACTGGGTGTTCACGCCGCCAGCGACGTCGAACGTGGTGTAGTTGCCGCTCGCGTAGATGAAGCCATGACCAGGATCAAGTACCTTGCTGCCGTCGGCTTCGAGGCTGAACGATGTCGCGTAGCTGCCCACAACCACACCACCGTCGCTGATGCCCACGGCGTTGGAAGCGATTGCGCCCGCCGGCCCGGTGAGGCTGGTGAACGTCGCGCCGTCGTAGCTGAACGCTTGGTCGAACTCAAGTGATCCACCCGCGTTGTAGCCCACCATCTGGCCCGAATTGTTGATACCCCACAGCGATGTGACATCGTAGCCCGGACGGTTCAACGCCGTGATGGTGTAGCTCGTGGCCTGCGCTGGCGCAATGCCCGCCAGGGCAACAACCACCGCCGCGGCCGATCGGCGCATGAATTTGTCAAACATTGCTGTCGCTCCTCGATTTGGATGGTGAGCGCTTGTACCCCTGCAGCCGCCTACCGGTCACATCACCCCCCCAATCGGCGGCGAGGACGTACCCGAACGCTACAATGCAGGCTGCGCCGCGGCATCCAGTCATCGCGGTGCGGTCGATCCCGACAGCTCCCCGATCCCCTCGCGCCTACCGACTGGTGCACCCGCAACGGGTGACAGCAGGCCGCGAACCACGGCCCCGCATTCGGGGCCCAAAATCAAAATGAATTTCACCGACCTCGGCCTGGCCGAGCCGCTGCTGCGCGCCGTGCGCGAACAGGGCTACGAAACCCCCACTCCCGTACAACAGCAGGCGATCCCCGCCGTGCTCAAGGGCGGCGACCTGATGGCCGGCGCGCAGACCGGCACCGGCAAGACCGCAGGTTTTGTGCTGCCGATGTTGCACCGGCTGATGGCCAGCCCATCCAAGCGCGACGCGCGTGGCCGCATCGCGATCCGCGCCCTGATCCTGACCCCGACCCGCGAACTCGCGGCGCAGGTCGAAGAGAGTGTGCGCACCTACGGCAAACATGCGCCGCTGACGAGCATGGTCATGTTCGGCGGCGTTGGCATGCAGCCGCAGATCGACAAACTGCGCCGCGGCGTCGACATCCTCGTCGCCACCCCGGGCCGTCTGCTCGACCACCATGGCCAGCGCACGCTGGACTTGTGCCATGTCGAAATCTTCGTCCTCGACGAAGCCGACCGCATGCTCGACATGGGCTTCATCCACGATATCAAGAAAGTGCTGGCCGTCGTGCCGGCGAAGAAGCAAAGCCTGCTTTTCAGTGCCACCTTCAGCGATGAGATCAAGTCCCTCGCCGACAAGCTGCTCAACCAGCCGGCGCTGATCGAAGTGGCGCGGCGCAATTCAACCGTCGAAGCCATCGAGCAGAAGGTCCACCCGGTCGGCCGCGAGCGCAAGAAGGAGCTGCTGG
>JANOKR010000151.1:0-4602 GCA_031419315.1 Betaproteobacteria bacterium | reverse complement strand
GATGAAGGCGCGCGCTTCGCTGTGCTGCACGATGTAAGCGATCTCCGGGCCCACCAGGCGAAAGTTGATCGGCACGGCGACCAGGCCGGCACGCGCCAGCGCGACGTAGATCTCCAACCATTCGATCGTGTTGTAGGCGAGCAGCGCGACGCGGTCGCCCTTCTCCAGCCCGAGCGCGAGCAGGGCGTTGGCCAGCCGGCTCGCGCGTTCGTTCCAGGCGGCGTAGCTCAAGGCGCGCCGCGAATCACGCACGCCGATCTTGAGCGGCTGTGTGCGCGCGTGCGCGGCGATCGACTCCGCGAGTGTCAGCAGGCTGCTCATTGGCGCCTCTTCTGCTCGGCCTCGTCCCAGGCGGTAAGCGCCTGCCGGTCAGGCACCCAGCCCAGGCCCTTGCCGGCGTCCGAACTCAAAGCATCCTGTGTCGTCACGACGTCGATCAGCGCCGGCGCGTTGGCCAAGGCGTCTTCGATCGCGCCTTGCAGTCGCGCCGGGTCGGTCACCCGCTCGGCATGCAGGCCGAAGGCGCGCGCCATCGCGGCGTAGTCGCTCCACGCGAGCAGGGTCCCGACGACGCGGCCGCCATAGTTCATCTCCTGGTCGAGTCGCTCGATATTCCAGGCCGCGTTGTTGGACACGATGAACACTGCCTTGGCGCCGTGGCGCTTGGCGCTGTCGATCTCCATGGCGTTGAAGCCAAACGCGCCATCGCCGGTGATCGCGACGACCTGGCGCTCGGGGTGCAGCAGCGCCGCGGCGACCGCATACGGTGTGCCGACACCGAGGCAACCAAAGGCGCCGGCATCGAGGTAGTGGCGCGACTCCAGACCCATGCGCGCGAAGCTGAGCAGGTCGCCGCCGTCGGCGACGGTGATCGCGTCGGCCTTCAGCACCTTGCGCAGCGCGGCGAAGATGCGGTTCGGGTGCATGTGGCCGTCACGGCCCGCGGGCGCGAGCGCCATCGCCTCGACGTGCTTGGCGGCGCGCTTGACATGCTCGGCGCGCAGCGCGGCGGCCCAGGCGGTGTCGAGTGCGGCGGACGGCGCGCCGCGTGCATCGGCCAGTTCAACGGCCAGCGCATCCGCCAGCGCAGCCAGCGCCAGCCCCGCATCGGCGAGCAGCTCGACAACGCCGCGCCGGTTGTCGCGCAGCTCGTCGGCATGGTCGGCAAGGCGGATGAACTTCGCCTGCTTGAACACCGCTGGCGAGCCGTAGCCCATCTGGTAGTCGAGCTTGCGGCCGACCACGAGCACGAGGTCGGCCTCCTGCATCGCACGTGCCCGCACGGCGCCGACGACGCCACGGTGCGCGCCATCGACGAGGCCGCGGCTTTCCTGCGTGTCGAGATAAACCGCGCCGCTGGCGTCGAGCAGGCGGGTCAGCGCCGCCCCGGTGCCGCGGGCGCCGCGACCGCTGATCACGAGCGGACGGCGTGCTGCGCGCAGCAGCGCGGCGGCCTGCGCGACGAGCGCCGCATCGGGTCGCAGGCGCGGACGAGATTTGGGCGCCATGTGCTCGTCGAGCACGAGCGCGGGGTGCACCGTCTCGCGCAGCACGTCGGTCGGGATCTCGATGTAAACCGGCCCGGGCGGGCCACCGTCGCCCTGGGCCAGCGCCCAGGCCTTGTCGAGATCGCGGGCGATCTGTTCGGCGACGCGCAGCGTGCGCGAATGGCGTGTCACCGGCGCGAGGATCGCCACATGGTCGATCCCCTGCAAGGGCCCGAGATCGTCCTGCGGGCGCGGCGGGCAGCCGCCGATCAGCAACACCGGCACGCGCTCGAGGTGGGCGTTGGTCATCGCCGTGACGCAATTGGTGACGCCCGGGCCGGCGGTGGCCATCGCGATGCCGATGCCGCCCGAGAGCTGCGCATGCGCATGCGCCATGTGCACGGCAGCCCCTTCGTCGCGCACATCGACGATGCGCACGCCAAGTTGCGCCAGGTGGTCCCAGATCGGCTGGATGTGGCCGCCTTGCAGGCCGAAGATGCGGTCAACGCCGCGTGCGACGAGGAATCGCGCAACGATTTCGGCGACGCTGCGCTGCGCCGGGATGGCTGCAACAAGTGCGGTGGCGGCGGCGGTCATGGGCGGGCTCCGAGATTGATCACCATAACTTTAGTATTCTGAATTCAGAGTTCAATTGGGGAAAATCCCGGGTGAACTCTGAATTCAGAGTTCTGCGCGCTTGTTACACTCGCCGCCATGAAAGCGCTGGCCCTGGCCCCCAACCTCGTCGAGCAGGTGCGCGACGCGATCTTGGGCGAGATCGCCTCGGGACAGGTGGCACCGGGCGAACGCATCATCCAGGAGCAGATCGCCAAGACGCTCGGTGTCTCGCGCCAGCCGGTGCAGCAGGCGCTGCTGCTGCTGCGCAACCAGGGCGTGCTGCGCGACGCGCCCGGCCGCGGCCTGGTGGTGGCGCCGCTGGAGCCCGATCAGGTCAAGCACATGTACGACCTGCGCGCGGTGATCGAGGGCCTGGCCTGCCGCCTGGCCGCCGAGCACAACGCCGAACGAGCGGCCAAGTTCGGCCCGGCCCTGATCGATGCCGGCCGCAAGGCGGTGGCCAGCGGCTCGGTGCCCAAGATGATCGCCGCCGACCTGAAATTCCACGAGTTCATCTACGCCCTGTCGGGCAACCCGCTGGTCGCATCGGCGATGGCCACGCATTGGACGCACACCCAGCGCGTGATGGGCGAGGTGCTGACCCGCGACGAAACACCACGCGACATCTGGGACCAGCACGCCGCCATCGTCGACGCCGTCGCGCAGGGCGACCCGGCCAAGGCCGAAGCGCTGGCCCGCAGTCACATCATGCAGGCCGCAGAATTCATGGTGGCCCGCATGCAGGGCGAGGTGACGTCCCCCGCGAGCAGGCGTATTTTGGTGTGATGAGCGGGCAGGCTCGAAAGACTCTCAGCCGCCCGGCCGCTCAGCCGCCGAAAGCCGCGCGCAGCGCCGCGGCGAGGTCGGCGGTCAGGTCGTCAACCGCTTCGAGCCCGATTGAAAATCGCACCAAGTGGCCCGGCATCCGCCCGGCGCCGCTGCGCATCTGGCTGAGGTCGTAGGGCACCACCAGGCTGACCGGGCCGCCCCACGAATAGCCGATGCGAAACAGCGTCAGCGCATCGACAAAACGATCGATCTGCGCCGCAGAAAAACGTGCGTCGAGCAGGATCGAAAACAAGCCCGCGGCCTGATCGCAGTGGCTGGCCCAATGTTCATGCCCAGGCGCACCGGGCAGCGCCGGGTGCAGCACGCGGCTGACCTGCGGCTGCTCGCCGAGCCAGCCGGCCAGCGCCCGCGCACTGCGGTCATGCGCCGCGTAGCGGATGCCAATCGTGGCCAGCGAGCGCAGCACGGTTTCGACGTCATTCGCCGCGACGCCGATGCCGAGCAGACTCTGCGCATGCAAGAAGCGGTGGTGCAAGACCTCGTCGCGCGTGACGAGCGAGCCCATCAGCACATCGGCGCCGCCCGACGGATATTTGGTCAGCGCCTGCATCGAGATATCAACACCGAGATCGAACGCATTGAACGCCAGCCCGGCACCCCAGGTGTTGTCGAGAGCGGCGATCACGCCACGCGACTTCACCGCGGCGACGAGCCCGCGCAGGTCAGGGAACTCCATCGTCACCGACCCTGGCGCTTCGAGCCAGACGAGCTTGGTCTGCGGGCTGATCATCGCTGCCAGCGCCGCCGGATCGGTGGGATCGTAGATGCGGTGCGTGATGCCAAAACCAGCGAGCAGCGTGCGCGCCTGCTCTTTTGACGGCCCATAGACGTTGGCCGGCAGCAGCAGCTCGTCACCGGCCTTGAGCAGCGCCACATTCGCCTGGGTGATCGCCGCCAGGCCGCTGGGCGAGAGCGCGCAGTGCAGGCCACCTTCAAGCGTCGCAATGCGCGCTTCGAGTGTGAATGTCGTCGGCGTGCCATGCAGCCCGTAGGTGTAGCCGGCGCGGCTTTTCCACGAGCGCGAGCGCAACGCGGTGGTGTCAGCGAAGATCACCGTCGAGGCTTTGTGCACGGCCACTGGAACGGCGTCAAAACCCGTTGGCGGTTGATACGGGTGGTGCAGGAGCTGGGTTATTTTTTCGGTCATGCGGTGTTCGTCAATCCTCGGTATCAGATCGGCTGCGCAACCAGGTCATGGCCCTCGGTGGCGACGATGCGCGCGCTGGTGAACTCGCCCACTTTCAGGGTCTTCGATGCTTTTTCAGGTGCCAGCAGGCGCACCTGGCCGTCGATCTCGGGTGCATCGGCATAACTGCGCCCCGTGCCGCCGCGTCGGCCCAGCGCTGGTGCCTGGTCGATCAGCACCTGCATCGTGGCGCCGATTCGTTGCTGCAGTTTGGCGGCAGACACCGCTTCGGCCACGGCCATGAAACGTGATTGCCGCGCTTCGCGTTCGGCCTGCGGCAGCAAGCCGCCGAGGTCATTGGCCGCGGCGCCTTGCACCGGCGAATAGGCAAAACAGCCAGCGCGGTCGATCTGCGCTTCCTGCATGAAATCGAGCAGGGTTTCGAACTCGGCTTCAGTCTCGCCGGGAAAACCGGCGATGAAGGTCGAGCGCACGACAATCTGCGGGCAAGCGGCGCGCCAC
>JANOKR010000150.1:0-11263 GCA_031419315.1 Betaproteobacteria bacterium | reverse complement strand
GCCGCGCACCCGCCGCGCCGCTGCCGCACGAAAGCGAGTGGCTGGCTGAAGGTGCCGATGGAATTGAAAGCGCCGTCAACCGCGCCCCGACCAGCGACCTCACGACCGACAGCAGCAACGATCGCCGCGACCCTGACGGCCCCTACCCCGCGTTCAAAGGCACCGGCTGTGCGGCCTGCAACCGCAGCGGCTACAGCGGGCGCATGGCAGTCTACGAGATGCTCGAGATGACACCCGCGCTGGTGCACTGCGTCAACGCCGACGACCCGGCCGGTTTCACCGCCGAGGCCAACCGTGCCTTTGCCGACTTCACCCTGCGCCGCAGCGTGCTCAAGCTCGTTGCCGAAGGGCGCACCACGCTGGCCGAGGCGATGCGTGTCGGCTCGGGTGTCTGAACATGGCGCAATTTGCCTGGTACGGCCGCGACGCCGCGCAACAAGCCAAGACCGGCATCCTGGAGTCGGCGACCCAGCTGCTGGCCGCACAAACGCTGGCCGGCCAGGGCATCGTGCCGGTGCTCATCGAGCCGCACAGTGCACCGACGGATGTGCGCGAAACCTTCAAGCGCCTGCTCAAGCGTGGCGCCGTCAGCGACGCCGAACTGCTGCTCTTCACACGCCAGATGCACACCCTGCTGCGTGCCGGCGTGCCGATCCTGCGCGCGCTGCAAGGGCTGCGCGAATCGGCAACCCACGAAGGCCTGGGCGACTTGCTCGGCAAGCTGCGCAGCCAGCTCGATGCCGGCCACGAGCTGTCGCAGGCGATGGCCCGCCACGGCGATGTTTTTGACGGCTTTTTTGTGGCCATGGTGCGCGTCGGTGAAACCACCGGCCAGCTCACCGAGATCTTCGACAGCCTGCACCACCACCTGGAGTTCCAGCGCTTCATGCGCGAGCAGGTGGCGGCCGCGCTGCGTTACCCCAAGTTTGTGCTGATGGCCATGCTCGTCGCGGTGGTCGTCATCAACGTCTTCGTGATCCCGGCATTCGCCAAGGTCTTTGCGAATCTCAATACCGAGCTGCCGCTGATGACGCGGGTCTTGCTCGGCACCTCGAATTTTGTCGTCACGTCATGGCCCTTGCTGCTGGGCGCCGCGGTCGCCGCAGCTTTGGGCTGGCGCAGTTTTGTCGCCACACCGGCCGGTGGGATGACCTGGGACCGCTGGAAACTCAAGCTGCCGATCGCCGGCAAGATCTTGCTCAAGAGTGCGCTGTCGCGCGCCTGCCGCAGCCTGGCGATGGTGCTGCGCAGCGGCGTGCCCGTGCTTGACGGCCTGAGCCTGGCCGGCACGGTGACCGAAAACCGCTACATGGAGCGCGCGATCCTGGGCATGCGCAGCGCTGTCGAACGTGGCGACAGCGTGCTCAGCGCCTGCCGCAAGGCGGGCATCTTCACGCCGATCGTGCTCCAGATGGTGATGGTCGGCGAAGAGTCGGGCACCCTGGACGAGATGCTCGACGAGGTTGGTGGCATGTACCAGCGCGAGGTCGAATACGAGCTCAAGACGATGTCGGCGCAAATCGAGCCACTCCTGATCTTTGCGCTCGGCGGGATGGTCCTGGTGCTCGCACTCGGCGTATTCATGCCGATGTGGGATTTGGGCAAGGCTTCGCTCAAGTAGGCCGGCAAACGGTTGCGGCGCGGGCTCAAGTCGATACCCGCGTGGTCGATATGGCTGCTAATGGTCGGCAGTGCGAGCTGAAATCAAGCCGCGCCGAGATCGCCCGAACCCGTCATCCAAACCCGCCACCAGCCCGTGCTGATCAGGAGCCAACCCATGAAACGTCTTCAATCCGGTTTTACGATGGTCGAGTTGATCGTCGTCATCATCATCCTGGGCATCCTGGCCGCGGTAGCGCTGCCGCGCTTCACGAACCTACAGCGTGACGGCCGCATCGCCAAGCTCAACGCCGCACGCGGCGCGGTGGCTTCGGCATCGGCGCTGGTGCATGGCACCGCGATGGCGCGGCACAACCAGGTCCAGCCGGCCTGCGCCGGCGCCGGCTTCGGCGGCAACCCGCCGCTGGTCAACGCCGCCGGCAACGGCAACCTGTGTACCGAAAACGGCCGCGTCCAGGTCGCGCTGCTGTACCCGGCCGGCACTGTCGCCGGTGTCGTCGCTTCGGCCGGCATCGTGCAGGTCGCCGGCACGCCGACGGCCGCCGATCTGGCCGCTGACGGCTACACCACCGCCGCCGTCGCCGGTGGCCTGGCCATCCGTGTGGCCGGTGGCCCCGACCCGCTGACCTGTGCCTTCACGTTCACGCCGCCGGCCGCGCTGGGCCAGGCGCCGACGCTGTCGGCGTCGGTCACGACGGGCTGCTGAGTTCGCGGCAACCGCCACCCAGGCCGGTGCTTGCGATGCGCGGCGCCGCCGGTTTCACCACGGTCGAGCTGATCGTGGTGATGTTGTTGATGGCGGTGATGGCCGGGCTGGCGCTGCCGCGCCTGACCGAACGCACCGCGCTGCAGGAGCGCGGCGCGCGTGACCAGTTGCGCTCGATGCTCGACCACAGCCGCAAGCTGGCGATGACCCAGGGCCGCGATGTCTGCGTGCTGGCGACGCCAGCGCAGGCTCGCGCGGTCTACACCGCCGCCGGCGCCTGCAGCGCGGCTCAGCCGGTGACCGCACCCACTGGCGACGGTGCCTACCAAATCGACATGCCCGCCGGCGTGACGCTGGCCGGCGCCGCGCTGGTGCGCTTCAACAGCCGCGGCCAGCTCGTGCCGGCGGTCGACCTCAACCTGCTCGTGGGTGTACTGCCGCTCACCGTCTCCCGTGAAACCGGCTTCGCGTACTGACGGCCCCCAGGCCGACGAGATACGTCGTCCGCCCCCCGAGGGGGACGAGCAAAGTGGCAGAGCCACATTTTCACGTGAGCGCGGCTTCACCCTCATCGACGTGCTGGTGTTGATCGTGCTGATCGGCACCGTCGCCGGCTCGATGACGGTGTTGTTCTCGCGCCTGTCGGCGCAGTCGGCGGAGTCGATGCGCGCGCGCCAGACGCTGGCGCTGGCGCAGACCTTGTTGAATGAAGTGCGCTTCATGCCGATGAGTTTTTGTGATGCGCAGGACGCGCGGGTGCTGGTTGCCACGTCGTCGGCAGTCGGTGGCGCGGGCTGCGCAACGGTCGCTGAATCGATCGGCCCGGAGCCCGGCGAGACGCGCTACAACGCGGCCAACCGCTTTGACAGCGTCAGCGACTACAACGGCCTCGTGATGCCCGGCCCGGGCTGCGCTGGCGGGGTTTGTGATATCGCCGGCAACCTGCTCAACCCGCCGGGCTCGCCCCTCGCCGGCTGTTCGGCGCAGATCAGCACGACGCCGCTGGCATTGCCGGGCATCGCCGCGCTCGACCCCTCCGGCCGGCCGCAGGGCCTGCGCATCGTCGTCACGCTGCGCTGCCCGGCGCAGGCCGACCTGGTTGTCGAAGGTGTGCGCCTGCGCCATTCGCCGCGCGGGGTATGACGATGCGCAGCGCCTGGCAACAGCAACCACAGCGCGGTCCGCGCCGACCACGCCGGCATCGGCTGTCGCGGCTCGGTTGCCTTCAGCAGCGTGGCTTCACGCTCGTCGAGATGATCATCTCGATGGTCCTGGTGAGCCTGCTCGCAGTGGTCGCCGCACCGATGCTGCGGTTGCCGCTGGCGGCCTGGCTCGACGCCTCACGGCGTGCCGGTTTGACGACGGCGCTGGATACGGTGCAAAACAAACTCGCCGACGACCTGCGGCGGGCGCTGCCCAACAGTGTGCGGGTACGTGTGGTCGGCCCGCGCGTGCTGCTCGAGACGCTCGAAGTTCGTGCCTGGGGCCGGCACCGCGCCGGGCTTTCTGGCGCCGCCCAGGTCTGCCCGGCGGTGTGCACCGTGCCGGGCTTGCAGGACGCACTCGAGGCCGGCTGCGCCGAGAGCTGCTTCACCAGCATCGGGCCGCTCGAAGGTGATGCGCCGGTGGCCGGCACCGACTGGGTGGTGGTCAATCCGCTGGCCCCGGTGGGCGCCGCAGGCAACCCGTATTTTGGCGGCAACGTGGCAGTCGCCGGTGGCATCAAGACGCGCCTGACGGATGTTGTCGCCGCGCCCGACGGCAACCGCATCCGTGTTGCCGCGCACAGCTACTCCGCGCTGGCGGCCAGCCGGCGGTTCTATATCGTCGCCACACCCGTGACCTGGGACTGCGACCCCGGCACCCAGCGCCTGACACGGCGCTGGGGTTATCCGGTGGCCGCTGCCCAACCCGCCGCATTTGCCGCCGCGACGCAGGCCGCGCCGCTGGCCACCAATGTCGCGGCCTGCAGCATCCGTTACGTCAACGCCGGCAGCCAGGGGCGCGGTGGCATCGTGCACCTGGTGCTGCGCCTGTCGGTGCCAGCCGCCGACACCCAGATCCCGGAGTCGGTCGAACTCGTGACGAGCCTGCCGGTGAGTGAAGGGCCATGAGCCCAGACTGCACGCGGGGGCGTCATCGACACGCCCGGCGATCCGGCCAGCGCGGCTTTTCCGGCGTGCTGGTGATCGTCGTGCTGGTCTTGCTCGGCGGCATTTCGACCTACGCCGTCGGGCTCGTGACCAGCGTGCACAGCGGGTATGCCCGCGAGCTCTCATACGCCCGCGCGACGCAGGCCGCCGAGGCCGGGCTCGATTGGGGGCGCTACCGCGTCAGCGCCGGCGCTGCGCCGACCTGCGCTGCCGCGCAGTCGATCAACACCCTGCCGGGCACCTTGCAGCCGTACACGGTGACCGTGCGCTGCACCGCCAGCGCGGTGTTGATCGAGTCCGGCCTGCCACTGCGCGCCTACCGCATCAGCGCCACCGGCTGCAGCCAGCCGCTGGCCGGCGCCTGCCCCAATGTGGTCGGCGGCACTGACTATGTCGAGCGTACGCTGGCGACTGTGGTGGTTCGTTAGGCATCGACAGCGGCCGGCGACTTGCGCTCGGTGGCGCAACGCGACAGCGCCTGATGCAGCGAGCGGCCCGCGCCCGCGCCGGGTTGGTGTTCATGCCAAGCACCGGGCAAAGCAGGGGCCGAACATCGACCCGAGCGCGGCGCCAAGCATCCGAGACCCGCAGAAACGAGACCCGGAGCCGACATCGATGCATGCTGCGCTCCGGTCGGCTGGCATGGCGCCATCAAGCATGGCGGGCAAGTTCACTCGAACTTGATCCGCGTCGCCTCGAGCCGCGTGCGCTCGGGTGCGATCTGGGCGCGCACTTCGACGCGCCGGCCGACGACGATATCGGCCAACGTGCCACCTTCCAGGCGCAGATCGGCGCGGCTGGTGGCCACCGTCTGGCCGCGCAGCACGAAGGTCCCCGCTGCCGCGTCGACGCTGTCGATATTGCCTTTGAACTCGAAGCCGCGGTCGCGCACCTCGTCGTCGGTTTCGACCTTGACCTCGGCTGCCACCAACACACCCGAGCGCGCCAGACCCTTGGCCTCGACCCGCGCGCCCAGGCGCACGCCGGCAGTGCCGTTCGGGAACGTTGCCGCCGAGGCATCCACTGGCAGGCCGTTGATATTGAAGCTGGTGCTGCTCGTGAACTGCGTGACGAGGCCGCGCAGGCGTGCCTCGTCGCGGTCTTGCGGCGGGCGCAGCGCGACGCCAAAGTCGCTGACACTGAAGCGACCCGCGGCATCCAGTGCCGTCGCCAGGCGCAGGCGCACGAACCGGCCGGCCGCAAGATCGCCCGGCACACCCGCCGCGGCGCCAAAGCCGAAGGTTCCGTTGCCGATGCGCAAGGTGCCGGCGGCGCGGTCGAGCGCGGCCACCGGGCCACGCAGCCGCCACTGCGCGACGATGCCGCTGCGCGGCTCGATGCGTGTTGCGTTGTAGGCACCGCGGTCGGCGTCGTAGAGCGCATAGACCTCGATCACCTGGCCGACACTGACGGCCGCGATGCCGCCAGCGAGGCGCTCGTCAAAAACCGTTTCGACCGCGACGCGCACGGCCTGGCCGAGCACGGTGATCACGCCAGCGGCGGCATTCACGGCCTGCACCGGACCGACAATCTCGCTGCCAAAACGCACCCGGCTGGCGGTAGCGGTGGCGGTGACCGCGACGCCGCTGATTTCGCTGCGCAGCCTGTCGCCGTCGATCTCGACGGTCATGCCGAGTTTGAGTTCGCTGCGCTGGCGCACGCCGTCGTCGTCGTCGATGACGGCGGCGGTCGATTCGTCGAAGCGCACGTCGTTGACGATGATCGAGCCGAAGCCGGTGATCGGCCCCGCCGCGTAGGTGCCGGTGCCGCCGGTGCCAACCCCACCGCCGCAGCCGCCGAGCAGCAGCGCCACGAGCGCGGTTTGGAGGAGCCGGCCTCGAAAGCCGATGCAGATTGGTTTCATGATTTTCTCAAGTCTTGCGTGCTCGCCGCGCCGGTGGGGCTGACGCTGGTTTTGCACGTTGGGGGTCGGTGGCATGCCCTTCGTCGAAGGCATAGAGGCCGATACGCACGCGGCGTTGGGCGTCAGCCGGCAGCGCCATGTCGGCCTCGATCATCTTTTCCAGCGGCGGCACCAGGGTTTCAAGGAGCAACTTCCACTGCGGGCCGATGAGCAAACGCAGCGCCTGCATCGACGCGGCAGAAATGCCGTCGGCAAAAATTGCCTGCTCAAAATGCCGCTGCCCGTCGCCGAGCACGTTGCTCACTGCCGCGGCCAGGTGGTCACCGACGTTGTCCGACAAAAAACCCAACATGCGCTGCTGGTCGCCGGTCGGCACAAAACCGTCACGCTGGATCGACACGCGGTCGCTGCTTTCGTCCAGCCGCGCCAGCTTCAGGCGCAGCAACTCGTCGAGCAGGCTGCGTGGGTGGACATCGCGCGTGACCTCCTGCGCCAGCGACTCGAAACTAAGGCCTGCGCCGGTGCGCGGCAGCACCCGCGGCGCATGTTTGCGGTCGAGGTAACGCGGGTCGCTGAGCCAATGGGCAAAGACCTCGCTGGCCGGCGAACGCGCCGGCACCGCCGCCTGCGGCATCGACGTTTTTGCAGGCTGCGTCAGGCGCGTCACTTCGCGCCGGTTGATGCCGGTCGTGGTGCTGATGCGGCTGACGCTGCGGTGCGCCGCCACCTGCGGGTGCGCCGCCGCTGCTGCATCGACGATGGCGCGCTTGAGCGCTTCTTCGACCGCCGCATACGGCAGCCCGCGCGCGACCACCAGCTGGGCCAGTGGCGCAAAAACCGCCGCCACCGCGGCGAGCAGTGCCTGGCTGTCGGCAACGCCGGCGGTTGCAGGCTCTGACGCCTCGGCCGGACGGGTGTTTTTGGGTCGTGCCACGGTTCTGATTGGAACGCGTTTGTGATGCGCACCGGCGCCGGGCTTGAACCCGGACCCGGCCGCCGCGTGCCGCGAGGTGGTCAGATTGGCTTCACTCGAACTCGATCCTGGCGGCCTCGATGCGGTTGCGCATGCTGCCAAGACGGCCCTTGACCTCGACCTTGCGGCCATCGGCGAGGTCGGCCTCGGTGCCGTCTTTGAAGGTCACTTCGCCGCCGTAGCCGACTGTCAGGCCACGCAGCTTGAAGGTCTTGGCGATGGTGTCCAGCGCGCTGATCTGGCCATGCAGCTCGAAGCGCAGGCTTTCGAGCACATGCCGCTCTTCGAGCTCGACCTTGCTCGCCACCAGCACGCCATTCTGGATCTTGCCGTGGACCTCGACTCGCGCGCCGAGCACGATGCCGGCGCTGCCGTCGGGGAAGCTGGCGCCACTGGCGTCAACCTTCAGCCCATTGAGTTCGAAGTCGGCGGACGATGCCCACGCGCTGACGATGCCGCGCAGATGTGCTTCAGCGCGGTCCTCGGGTTTTTGCATGCCAGCACGCAGCGCGGTGGCGACCCATTCGCCGTTGACCTGCGTGGTCTGCAGGCGCACCCGCACACGCATGCCGTTGGCCAGATTGTTGGGCAGCGCAGCCTCAGCGACAGCGGCATAGTTGATGACCTCGGCGCCGATGGTGAAGGTCTTCGCCGTGCTGTCGAGATTGGCCATCACGCCGCGCAGCCGGTAGCTGGTGGCATCGGCCTTGGGCTCGATGCGCTTCGCGGTGTACATGGCTGTCGCGGCGTCAAACTGGGCGTGGACTTCGATCACCGTGCCGACACTCAAGCCCGCGAGGCCGCCGGCCAGGCTGTCGTCGAAGACCGTCGTATCGGTGACCAGCACCGTCTGGCCGAGCACGACCAAGCTGCCGCCAACGCTGTCGACGGCAGAAACCGGGCCGACGATTTCGCTGCCGAAGCGGATGCGCAGCGCCTTGCCCAGGGCCCGGGCCGCATCGACGCTGTGGCCGTCGATCTCGACCATCATGCCGAGCTTGAGTTTTTCGCGGTCGTGGCTCGTGTCGTCGTCATCAACCACCGCGGCCGCGCTGTCGTCGTAACGCACGCCGTTGACGATGATCGAACCGAAGCCCGAGATCGGCCCGGCGGCATACGCGGTAGCCTGGACGCCAGCCGCTGCGGGGCCGGCGCCCAAGCCGGCGTCACCCCCACCCCCGCAGGCCGTGACCACCGCGGCAGTCAATGCGAGCAACAGCGCGCCGGCCTGGCGGCGGGACGGCCTTGAAGTGTGATCGGAAATTCGGACGAACATGCGGAGGCTCCTTGAAGCCGGCAGCCGGAACTCGGCCGCCGATGGATCGCAGTATAAATGTGCATCTTGCACATTTGTGTGCTGAAGTGTAAAGCTGAAGTCGGCCCGGCTACCCTCAAGGCTGCATGCCCCCGCGCCGCTGGATCGCCCACCTCGACATGGACGCTTTTTATGCGTCGGTAGAGCTGTTGCGTTACCCCGAGCTGAAGGGCCTGGCCGTGGTCATCGGCGGTGGCCGGCGCCACCAGCCACAGCTGCAACCTGATGGCACACGCCAGTTTTCGACACTGCGCGACTACACCGGCCGCGGTGTCGTGACCACCGCCACCTACCCGGCGCGCGACTTCGGCGTGCATTCGGGTCTGGGCCTGATGAAGGCCGCGCAGCGCGCGCCCGACGCGGTGCTGCTGCCGGTCTCGTTTGACGAGTACCGGCGGTACTCGCGGCTGTTCAAGGCTGCCGTGGCCGAGGTCGCGTCGGTGATCGAAGACCGCGGTGTCGACGAGATTTATATCGACCTGAGCGGCGTGCCGGGTGCGCAAGAAGCGGTCGGGCATGACCCGCAGGGCGGCGTGCGCGCGCTGGCGCAGGAGATCCGCAACAACGTGTTGCGCCGCACCGGCT
Organism: Betaproteobacteria bacterium; assembly: GCA_031419315.1. GTDB lineage: Bacteria > Pseudomonadota > Gammaproteobacteria > Burkholderiales > Burkholderiaceae_C > Rubrivivax. The sequence continues at coordinate 2,047 of JANOKR010000150.1, read as the reverse complement.
TGAGTTGTTCGATCGGGGTCACGCCGAACAAGCTGCTGGCCAAGATCGCTTCGGAGCTCGACAAGCCCGACGGGCTGACGATCGTCACGCTGGAAGAACTGCCGACCAAGATCTGGCCGCTGCCGGTGCGGCGCATCAACGGCATCGGGCCGAAGGCCGGCGCCAAGCTCGCAGCCATGGGCATCAGCCGCATCGGCGAGTTGGCGGCGCAGCCACGCGCCTTGTTGATCGAACGTTTTGGCCGCGCTTACGGCGGCTGGCTCGACGACGCCGCGCACGGCCGCGACGACCGGCCGGTGATCACGCACAGCGAACCGGTCTCGATGAGCCGCGAAACGACTTTTGACCGCGACCTGCATGCGGTGCGCGACAAGGCCGAGCTGGGCGCGGTTTTCACCCAGCTTTGCGAGCAGGTCGCACTGGACCTGCAGCGCAAAGGGTATCTCGGCCGCACGATCGGCATCAAGCTGCGCTTCGAAGACTTCAAGACGGTGACGCGGGACTTGACGCTGCCGCTGCCGACATCGGAATTCGCCGCCATCCGGCAAGCCGCCGGTGCCTGCCTCAAACGTGTCGACCTGACACGACGGCTGCGGCTGCTCGGCGTGCGCGCCGGCTCGCTGACGCGCGCGGCGCGAGCGGCGCCTTGAGGCGCGGCACAAGCTCCGGCTTACATCGGCACCCATCGCCCCTATCATTCGCTTCATGAAGCTTCGACACCAGCACCACGGCCGCAACATCTTCACCACCCTGGCGCTTGCCGCCGCAGCCATCAGTGCGTCGGCCGCCACGCTGCAGGTGATCGTCACCGGCCCCGACGGCCGGCCTGCCGCCGATGTCGCGGTGATGGTGCAGCCGGCATCGACGGTGCCCATGGCCGCGCCCGCCGGGCCGACCGTGATCGAGCAGAAGGACATCCGCTTCGCGCCGTTCGTGACGGTGGTGCCCTTGGGTGGCACGGTGCGTTTTGTCAACAAGGATCGCTACGACCACCATGTGCGCTCGCTGGCCGGCGGGCCGCTGGGCAACGTCGCCCCGGCCAAGACTTTCGAGTTCCGCATGGCCGGCGTCAAGGGTGGCGTCGAGTCCAGCGCCGAAGTCAGGTTCGACCAGCCCGGCATCGTCGCGCTGGGTTGCCATTTGCACGGCTCGATGCGCGGCCACCTGGTCGTCAGCGTGACGCCGCATGTCGCGGTGACCGACAGCGCAGGCCGCGCGACGATCCACAACGTGCCCGACGGCCAGGCCGAGATCCGCCTCTGGCACCCCGAGCAGTTGAGCGACCAGACCGCGGCGCGCGCGCAGGTGGCGACCAACGCAACGCGCACCGAGCTGAAGCTGAATTTCAGCCCGCGCACGCGCAGCACCGTGACGCCGCCGACAAACCGCTACGAATGACCGCCACGAATATCCGCAACGAATCGCCGCACGAACAACTGCAACGACCAACCGCACGATGACCGTCATCACCCACATCGAAGAGCTGCGCCTGCTGGCAAAAAAGCGCGTGCCGCGCATGTTCTACGACTACGCCGATTCGGGCTCGTGGACCGAGAGCACCTACCGCGCCAACGAGGCCGACTTCCAGAAAATCAAGTTGCGCCAGCGTGTTGCGGTGAATATGGAAGGCCGCAGCACCGCGGCAAAAATGGTCGGTGTGGATGTTGCGATGCCGGTCGCGATTGCGCCCACCGGCCTGACCGGCATGCAGCATGCCGATGGCGAGATCCTCGCCGCCCAAGCAGCTGAAAAGTTCGGCGTGCCTTTCACGCTGTCGACGATGAGCATCTGCTCGATCGAAGATATCGCGGCGCATACCCCGGAACCGTTCTGGTTTCAGCTATACGTGATGCGCGACCGCGATTTCATCGAGCGCCTGTTCGACCGCGCCAAGGCTGCCAAATGCTCGGCGCTGGTCATCACGCTGGACCTGCAAATCATTGGCCAGCGCCACAAGGACATCCGAAACGGCCTGTCGGCGCCGCCCAAGCTGACGCTTGCCAACCTCATCAACATCGCCACCAAGCCGCGCTGGGCACTTGGCATG
>JANOKR010000149.1:0-19652 GCA_031419315.1 Betaproteobacteria bacterium | reverse complement strand
GTGGTGAGCAAAAAGTGGCCGAGGTGGTTGGTCGCAAACTGCGCTTCCCAGCCCTGCTCGCTGCGCGTCAGCGGGCAGGCCATGATGGCAGCGTTGTTGACCAGGATGTGCAGCGGCGCCGCACCCCATTCGGCAGCCAGGCGCTGGACACTGCCCAGGTCAGCAAGGTCCAGCATCAGGACGCTGACTTGCGCATGATCACTCTCGGCACGCAGCATCGCAGCGGCTGCAGCGCCCTGTTCGCGGTTGCGCACCGCCAGCGTCAGCGTCGCGCCGGCACGCGCCAGCGCACGCGATGTTTCCAGGCCGAGGCCCGATGCGCCGCCAGTGACCAAGGCGTTTTGGCCGCGCAGGTTGATCCCGGCGACGACCTCAAGTGCGGTGCTGCGGGCGTTAAAGGCCGAGGTGATGGGCATGCCGGACTCCCGGGGCGCGAGGTGTCGAGCCGCGCAGTTTCGCACCGCCGGGCGTCGGCGCAATCACGATCACGACCAGTGTTGTCAACCCCGCGCCCACACTGACTTCAAGCCAGCACCAGCCCGCCGAGCTCGCGCCGCGGCGTGCCTTGCGCGACCACCGTGCCATACCCGACACGCGCCAGCATCTGCACCGTGACCTGCGCCGGGTCAAAGCCGAGCAGCTGGTGCAGCGCATTGAACTGGCTGCGCACTTCGGCAAACTCCTGGATCGACTGCGACTGCGGATGCATGTCGACACCCGCGGCGGTGGCTTGCAGATGGGCGCGCACATAAGCCCGCCCGGCATCGAGCTGGCTGCGCCGGCTGTTGCCGCGCGATGCGATCCAGAAGTAGCCGCTGCCCGTCTCTTCGGCCTGGAACCGCTCGGTCACGCGGGTGAAGTTCGACGTGCCACGCACTGGCACTTCGAAGCGGTCGAAGAGGCCGAGGCTGCTCATCAAGCGCGGCATCATGCCCATCAACGAGATGCCGTCGCGGTGTTTTTCGATTTCGCCCGGGCCGATGCGCAGCAGGTGCGCCGATTCGAGCCAGGTGCGTGGTGTGCTCATCTCGGTCTCGAAAGCAGCGCGCGCGACCTTGCGCACCGCGGCCACGCGCTCAGGTGCCACGATGTCACCGGCGAGCAGGCCACTCGTCTGTGCCGTCGCCACAAGTTGCTGCAGCAGCGGCGCAGGGACGGCGCGGCGGCTGTCGTAGGCGGCCTTGTTGGTATGGCGGCGGCGGATCTGGGCAAACAGCGGGTCGCGCGGCAGGGCCGCGTCGGCTTTCAACACCAGCCGCGCCACCACACGCCCACCGGGCAGCTCTTGTGCACCGGGTTCGCCGTCCGGGAAAGGCAGCACCTCGACAGCAAACCCGCGCTCGGCAGCGGCGATCACCGCAAGCTCGATGAACGCACCGCAGCCGATCACGATCTGGCGGCCGAAGGGGTCGGTCTCGGGCAGCAGCCGATCCTTGTCGCAGACCAGGCTGATCTCGCCATCGCGGCGCAGGTCGGCCAACCAGGGTTGGCGGTTGTGCGGGTTGGGTGCGAGCAGCGCATGCGCGAGCATGTAGCGGCGCAGGTCACCGGCATCGGGGCTGGCCTGCCAGGCCTGCACGGCGCCGCTCGGGAATGCCCCCGCGCAGCCGGCCAGCGTTGCAGTGGCGAGCACCACACCCCCGCCGACCAGGCCGATGGCGCGGCGGCGGTTGGGGTTTTCAAGGGCCGACTCCGGACGGGTCGATGCGCCGGCGGCGTGGGGGCGGGTTGGGTTCATGGTGATGTCCTTGCGTGATCAAGATCGAGCGGGGTTTGTGACGATGGGCTTGAGGCTTCAGAGCCCGAACAACAGCGGCATGCCGGCGACCGCCTGGACGAATGTCAGCGCAGTCAATACGACATAGGCGACCCCGACGGCATGGACGCCGAGCAGCGCTTGGCCCTCGGGCCAGCGCCGCGCCAGCCACCAGCCGGCGAGCGGCAACAACTGCATCGCGTGGATGCCAAGGAAGTGCGCCACCCGCAGGTCGCCGCCGCTGCGCGACCAGCCGGTCAGCGGCAGCCCGCCGGCGTCGCCACCCAAGCCGCCAACGGCATGGCCGGGTTGCCCGCTGAGGTAGATGCCGGCCAGGCCGCCGAGGATGATCGTCAGCCAAAGGCCCCAGCGCAGGCTGGCCAGCCAGGCGGCGTTGACACCCGGCCGGGGATGGCGCCGCATCAGGATCGCCAGCGCCCCCGAGGCCCACACCAGCAGCATCGCGCCGACACCCATCAAGGTGTAGGCCACGCTGGCCGCGGGCGAGCTGACATTGAAGTGCGAGCCTTCGCCAGCCGCCGCGCGCCACAGGATGTACAGCACCTCGCCATAACCGGCGACGATGGGCACCGCGCTGGTCCATATCGCCAACATGCGCTGGCGGCCGGCGGCATCGAGATAGCTGCGCAGCCAGGCCAGGCAGAGCAGGTACAGGCCCAGCGACAGCTGAAACTTCATCGGCTTCAGATAGGCGTCGATGCCGTTCACGGTGTGGGGCTGCATCACCGACAGCAACCAGGTCGGCAGCAGCATGAGCAGCAGCAGTACGCCGCCGATCACCAGCGCGCGGCTCTCGGCCCAGCAGCGCGCCAGCAGGTGGGTGAGCCCACCGTCAGTGCTGGCTGGCAACACCTTCTGGGCGGTGGATGGCATGGTGAGTTGGTTCATGGCGTGTCGGTCGGGCGGGTGGGTCGATCTCGATGCCTGCACTGTGGCGACAAGCGCGCCGCCTGACCACGCCCAGGCCGACATGCCTGCCATGCGAAACTGCATGCCGTGAGCAAGCGCCAGCCCCAGCAGCCAGAAATCAACCCGGCGCCGCCGCCGGGCCCGCGCCTGGAAGATTGGAACCTGCTGCGCTCGTTTGTCACCATCTTCGAGACCGGCACGCTGACCGAAGCGGCACGGCGCCTGGGCACCACCCAACCGAACATGGGCCGGCATTTGCGCGAGCTCGAATCCCAGGTTGGCGAGACGCTGTTCGTGCGCCTGCCCGGGCAACTCAAACCGACCGCACGGGCGCAGGCGCTCTTCGAGGCCACGGCACCCATGCAGCAGGCACTGCGCGACGCGACGAGCCTGTTCAACGAAAGCCAGCAGCGTGTCGTCGGCGTGGTGCGCGTGGCGGTCTCAGAGGCCTACGGTTACCACATCGTGCCGCGCCTGCTGGCGCCGCTGCTGCACGCCCACCCCGAGCTCGAAATCGAGCTGGCGGTGTCCAACCGCAGCGACAACCTGCTGCGCCGCGACGCCGATATCGCGGTGCGCCACTTCCGCCCACAACAAGACGACCTGGTCGTGCGAAAGGTCGGCAGCACCGAGATGGGCCTCTACGCCCACGAGGATTTCATCCGCCGCTTTGGCGAGCCGACTGGCTTCGAGCTGCCCGAAGGCGCGCTGTTGTGCGGCTTCGACCGCCAGCCGATGGCGATCGCCCCGGCGCTGCGTGGGCCGGCGCCGACAACGCCGTTGCGTTTTCGCTGGCGCAGCGACTCGATCCTGGCGCTGCAAGCCGCCGTCGAATGTGGTGCCGCGGTCGGCATCTATTTTGTCGACATCGCCGCCGAGCGCCCGGGCCTGCGGCGGGTGCTCGCCGACCGCATCGGTCTGCCGCAGGAGGTCTGGCTCTGCGCCCACGACGAACTGCGCCGCAGCCGGCGCATGCGCCTGGTCTGGGACTGTCTGGGCGATGCGCTCGAAGCGCGGTTTGCAAAGAACGCGAGCGGGGCTTGAGCCAAGGCGGCTGTCGAAGCGGCGCGGCTCAACGGATCTGGTAGCCAAGGGCGCCCTCACGGGATCGCCAGTGAGGCCCAAGGAGGCTTGTCGTGGCTTGCGGCGCGACGCCTGAACCCGGCGCCGAAGAGCAGTCGACATCGCGCTGCGGCGCATCGGGTCGGGCGTGGTGCAGACCACCAAGCGCCCGCCATTGGCTTCAACGACGTTGGCCCGCCAAGTTGCCCGCCGAAAGCCGGGCGCGGTGATCACGCTGCCGCCACCACCAAGGATTTTCTTACAGTAAAACGCCGCACTCGAATTCTGAAGATCGCCGTGACCACCGCAGCACGCTTTGATCCCGACATGAACGCCGACGAGAAGGCGGCGGGCGCAAAAGCGGCTGCCTTGACAGGCACCAGGTTGGCGGGCTTTGTTCTCGCGGCAGCCAAAGAATGGGCGCAGGTGGTGCTCGAACGCGAGACGCGCCTCACCTGGACCGATCGCGACTTCACGCCGTTTGCCCTTGCGCCGGACGCTGCCTTCGCACCGAGCCCGGCCCCCAAGCAGGCGCTGGGCCGCCAAGCAGCAGACACCGCAGCAGACACCGCCACACGAAGGCCATCAACATCGCCGCTTGACGGCACGAGCGCGCGGCCAGACTCACCGGCGCGCGATCGAGCGGGCGGTACGGCGACGGGAGATGCCTGCTGGCAGGTCGCCGCTCAGCCGCCCGCGTTGCGCGGCGCCGCCAGGCGCTGCTCCAGCTCAGCGCCCCGCACTGCGCCGGCCAGGCGGCTGCCATCCACAAAGATGCTGGCCGGCGTGCCGAGGATCTGGTGCCTTTGCCCAAACGCCTGGTTGCGTGCCAGCGCGCTGTCGTCGCAGCCGGCTTCTGCCGCGGGCACGGGCACGGGCACGGGCACTACGCCTTGCAGCATCCAGTCGCGCCAGGCTTTGGCCGGATCCTTGGCACACCACACCGCGCGTGCACGTTGCTGCGACTCGGCGCCGAGTACGGGGTACAGAAAGGTGTGGATGGTCACGTTGGGCAGCGCCGCGAGCTCACGCTCGAACTGCTTGCAATAGCCACAAAGCGGATCGACAAAGACGGCCAGGCGGCGCGACCCGTCGCCTTGCTTGAAGACGATCGCATCGGTCCACGGTAGGGCCTTGAACTGGATCGCCGTGATGGCCTCGATGCGTGCATCGGTCAGGTTGCGCCGGGTTCGGGTGTCGATCAACGATCCGTTCAGCACAAAGTTTCCGCCAGCGTCGCTGTACATCAACTCGTGGCCCATGCGGACTTCGTAGATGCCGGGCAGCGGCGTGCGCCGCACTTCGTCGATGGCGGGCCAGTGCGGCATGCGGACCCGCAGGTTCTTGCGGATCGTCTGCAGCGCCGACCCTTCGGCACGCACCGGGCTGGGCAGCAACGCGGCAGCAGCGAGCATCAGCAGCAGCGCCCAGATGCCCGCCACGGCACCACCGCCAGCGCCACCCGCCGCGGGCGGCGGCTCGGCGGGGGGCGGAGGTGGTGGCTGCGGCGGTGGTGGCGGATCGTCCGCCATCGGCCGCCCGAGCAGCACCGCGCAGGCGCGGATGCGCGCATCCGCCAGCGTCACCGGCTCACGCAGCGGCGCGGCGTAGGCGCGCGGCGCGGCGGCATAACGCAGCGCCTCATCGGCATCCAGCATGCCAGCGCCGCAGCTGGTGGGCCCGCACTCGCAGCGCCCGTTGAAGTTGCCGCTGGCCGCGCAAGCCCCGAGCAGCGGTACACGCACATGCGGCTTGGCCGATTGGCGCAGGCCGGCATCCAGATCGGCCACGGTCAGCGCCGGGTTGACTGCAAGCATCAAGGTCGCCACCGCCGCCACGGCAGGGGCTGCAAAACTGGTGCCCGACGCTGCGGCGTAGCCGGCGGCGGCGGGCGTGACGTCACCCAGGTTGCTGGTGGAGACCACTCCCGTATCGGCAAGCTGGGCGTCGCAGGTGCCGCCGGCCACGCCGCCGTCACCCGCATCGCCGCCCGGTGTGGCCAGCGCGATGGCGGCGCCCAGGTTCGAGTAAGCGGCCTTGAAGCCCTCGCGGTTGAGGCTCGCGACGCCAAAAGCGCCGGGGCAGCCCGCCGGACGCCCGACCACGCTGCGCTGGTTGCCGGCCGCCACGACCACCAGCGCACCGGCGGCGCGCACCGCCGCGATGGTGTCGGTGTACAGGCGCGCCGCAGCGGCGATCTCGGGCGTGGCACTGGCCACATCGCAAGGATCGGCGCCACCATAGCTGAGCACGATCACACGCGCCGGATTGGGGTTCACCGGCACCCCGGCCACCACCAGACCGGCTGCCCAGCGCAGGGCGTCGATGATGTCCCCCAACGCGGCACCGCAGCGGCCCGCCACCCGCACCGGCAGCACCCGCGTATTCCAGTTGCCGGCGGCCACGCCTTCGGTGTTGTTGCTCACCGCCGCCAACTGCCCGGCGATCAGCGTGCCATGCCAGCTTGACAGTGGTGCGGGTGGGCAGCCTCCGTAGGCCACCGGGTTGGCGATGCGCTCGGCATCGGGGATGGCGTCGCCGGGATCGGCCGGATCGTTGTCACGCCCGTTGCCGTCGTTGGCGTAAGTGGTGTCGCTGACAAAGTCATAGCCCGGCAGCAAACGGGCGTTCAGCTCCGGGTGCGACGTGATGCCGGAATCGAGTACCGCCACCACCGCCGGCAGGCCGGTCGCGGGGGCACCGGTACTTCGGTCCCAGGCCTGCGTGAAGCCCGCGGCACCGGTGTTGCCCGCCAGCGCCGCCTGCAACCACCACTGGGCACCAAAACGAACGTCGTTGGGCGTGACGGCGTATCGCTGCTCACGCTGCTTCAACACCTTCGAAACCACGGCCGGGGCAAGGCGTGTGCTGCCCTGCTCGCCGGCGCTGTCCATTGGCGTGGCCGCCGGCAGGTGCTTCACAACGGCCAGCGCGACCGCCAGCGCGACCAACACGCGTGCCTGCATCCATGGGCTTGAAATCATGGCGCCGACTCTAGGCAGCGTCATCGCGAAGCCGATGACAGCCAGGGCGGCCCGTGATCCAAAAGGACCATGCCTGCCATGCCGATTGGATCAAGCCTTCATGACGCCGTCATGCGCACTGTCTAGTCTGCTTGATTAGCAATCCATCACACCGCCGTTTCGTAGCGCCTTCATGCTTGTCTTGTCCAAGTCTCCTTCACGCAAACGCCACGGGCGCGGATTCACCCTGCTGGAACTGCTGGTCGTGATGGTCATCATCGGCCTGCTGGCCGGCTACGTGGGCCCCAAGCTGTTCGGGCAGATCGGCAAGTCAGAAACCAAGGCTGCCAAGGCGCAGATCGACGCGCTGCAGAAGGCGCTTGACCAGTACCGCCTGGACACCGGCCGCTACCCGGCCACCGAGCAAGGCCTGCGGGTGCTGGTGGAAACGCCGGGCGACGAGCCGCGCTGGGCCGGCCCCTATCTCGCCAAAGCCGTGCCGCCGGACCCTTGGGGGCGCGCCTACATCTACCGCGCGCCCGGCCGGCGCGGGGAGTACGACATCCTGTCCCATGGCAAGGACGGCCGGCCCGGCGGCGAAGGCGACAACGCCGACGTCACCGGCTGGTGAGTCCTCCTCGCCTTCACCTTCACGTTCCCGTTCCCGTTCGAGCACCCCAGGCCCGCCATGCCCCGCTATGAAGTGCGCATCTTCGAGCCGCCCTCGGGTGTGCGGGACTGCCGCGTGGCAGCCGCATCGGCGCAGGCCGCCATCGCAAGCCTGCACGTCACACCGATGCAGGTGCTGCGGGTGCGCCAGTTGCGCGACGCAGGCCCGGCCCGCACCGTCAGGCTGGTGTTGCGTCTGTTCAGCCAGGAACTGGCGCAGTTGCTGGACGCCGGCATCCCGCTGCTGGAGGCGGTTGAAACGTTGCGTGAAAAAGACCCGAGCAGCGCGCCATCGCCCGTGCTGGCACGCGTGGCCGCGGCACTGCAAGCTGGCCGCCCGCTCTCGGCCGCGCTGGCCGACGATCCGGCAGCGTTTGACCCTCTCTTTGTGGCCATCGTCGCTGCCAGCGAGCGCAGTGGGCACCTGCCGGCCGCATTGCGCCACCACGCGGCCTACCTGGCGTGGAGTGACGCGCTGCGGGCCCGGCTCGTGGCCGCCGCGGTCTACCCGACGCTGCTGCTGGCCAGCGGCGCAGCGGTCGTGCTCTTCTTGCTGTTCTACGTGCTGCCGCGTTTTGCCGGCATCGTTGATGGGCTGGGCAGCGACTTGCCGGCCGCTTCACGCATGCTCATCGACATCGGCGTCTGGGCAGCGGCGCACCCGCAGCGGGTGTTGGCGGCATTCGCGATTCCGGCCGCACTGCTGGTGCTGGTGGCGGCGTCGCCGGGCTTGCGCCGCCGGGTGTCGCAGGCTGCGTTCGACCTGCTGCTGCGCAGCCCGGGCCTCGGGCCACGCTTGCGCACCGTGGTGCTGGCGCGCCTGTACCGCGCACTGGGTTTGTTGCTGGCGGCGGGCGTGCCGGTGCTGCAAGCGCTGCGTCTGCTGCATGGTGTGCTGCCGGCCACGCTGCGCGCCAGCTTGCAAGCGGCGACAACCCAAGTCGATGCCGGCCAGCGGCTGTCGCAGGCGCTGCGCAATCAAGGACTCGCGACCCCGGTGGCGCTGCGCATGCTGCGGGTTGGTGAAGGCAGCGGCAGCCTGGCACCGATGCTCGAACGCGCAGCGGCCTTCCACGACGACGAGATCGCCCGTACGGCAGACCTGGTCACCCGCGCCGTCAACCCGCTGCTGATGCTGCTGATGGGCCTGGTCATCGGCGGCATCGTCGTGCTGATGTACCTGCCCATCTTCTCGCTCATGGACCAGGTGCAATGAACGCACGGCTGCCCGCATGGCCCTTGATCGAGCCAGCGCTGGCCGAGCCGGTGGTCGAGTTCGGCCTCTGGCCGCACGACCAGGCGCGCAAGCACCGGGCCCTGCTGGTGCGTGAAACAGACCACACCCTCACGCTGTTGGCCGACCGCACCCAAGACCATCTGTTGATGCAAGCGGTGGCGACGCGCGCGCGCGCGCCGCTGCGCTGGCAGCTTTGTGAGCCGGCCGCGTTGGACCGCCGCCTTGCAGACGGTGAGCACCATTTCCGCGCGCTCGATGGCCTGGCCGAGGTCGATGCCGGCAACGGCGCGGCTGACGATCCGCACCTGCGAGAACTCGCCCCCGCCGGGCTCGACGCGTCGGCGAGCCCCGCCGTGCGCCTGCTCGACGCGCTGCTGCACGACGCGCTGCAAGACGGCGCCAGCGACTTGCACCTGGAGTCCACACCCCAGGGCGCCAGTGCGCGGGTGCGTGTCGATGGCGTCATGCTGCCGCTGCGCCGCATCGACGGCGTCGCGCTGGCCGAGCAGATCGTCTCGCGCCTCAAGGTCATGGCCGAGCTCGATATCGGCGAGCGCCGGCTGCCGCAGGACGGCCGCTTCAAGCTGCGTGCGCTCGGGCGCGATATCGACTTTCGCCTCTCGGTGATGCCCAGCGCGTTTGGCGAGGCCGCCGTCGTGCGGGTGCTCGACCGCGCGGCCCTCACCTGCGGCGGCGACCATCTGAGCCTGGCCGCGCTGGGTTTTGACGACGCCTTCAGTGCCCAGGTGCTGGCGCTGGCGCGTGCTCCCCACGGCATGCTGCTCGTGACCGGCCCCACCGGCAGCGGCAAGACGACGACGCTGTATGCAGCGATCAGCGGCATCCACGATGGCCGCGACAAGATCATCACGATCGAAGACCCGGTCGAGTACCTGCTTGCCGGCGTGGTGCAGATTCCGGTCAACGAAAAGAAGGGGCTGACCTTCGCGCGCGGGTTGCGCTCGATCCTGCGCCACGACCCGGACCGTGTGCTGGTGGGTGAGATCCGCGACAGCGAAACGGCGCAGATTGCGGTGCAGGCGGCGCTCACCGGGCACCTGGTCTTCAGCAGCGTGCACGCAAACCATGTGTTCGATGTCATCGCCCGCTTCATGCACATGGGGCTGGATCTGTACAACGTCGTGTCGGCCCTGAATGCAGTGCTCGCGCAGCGGCTGCTGCGGCTTGTCTGCGGCCACTGCGCCAAGCCCGTGGCCGCGACGCCAGCGCAGCAGGCGATGCTGGCCAGCGTGGCTTCAACCGCCGGCCAAGGCCCGCTGGGCCTGCATGTGGGCAGCGGCTGCAGCCATTGCCGCGGCACCGGCTACCGCGGCCGGCAAGCGGTGGCGGAGTTGCTGCTGCTGGACGACGGCCTGCGCGATCTGATCGCCGCTCGCGCGCCGATGACACAGATCAAGCAAGCCGCGCGCGACCGCGGCTTTGTGCCGCTGCGCCATGCCGCTCTGGCGATGGCCGCACGCGGCGACACCACGCTTGCCGAGGTCGACCGTGTCACCTCGGCTTGACGGCCCTTTGCCCGAGCCCGCTGCAACCCCGCAGCGGCGCCGACCCCCGAGCCGTTGGGGCGCGTGGGTCCACAACTACACGCAGCGCCACTCCCTGTTGTTGCACGAGGGTGGGCTGTGGGATGCCGGCGCAACCCGCGAGCCGCTGGCTCCCCCACATCACCATGCCGGCTTCGGTGACTGGTGCGTTGGCCACACCGGTCGGGTCTGCGACCTCTGGCTGTCCGGCGCGCTCGTGCATGAGATGGTGTGCGACCCGTCGCTGCCCTTGTCCAGCGACACCGCGTTGCTGGAGCATGCCCGCGCGGCATTGGTGCACTACCACGGCGACGTCGCGCTGCGCTGGCCGCTCGCCGCGTGGTCGGCGCGCGGCCAGCAGGGCGTGAGTGCACTGCACCGTGTGGATGTCGAGCAACTCGTGCAGCAGGCGCGTGCCGGCGGCGTGCGCCTGCGCTTCGTGCGCCCGTGGTGGGTACGGGTGCTGGTGCTGGCGCTGCGCCGCGCGCCGCAGCTGCGTTCGCACCCCTGCATCTGGTTGCTCATCATCGAAGGCCGCTTCGTGAGTGCACTGCGCCTGCATCACGGTGCGCTGGTCGAGCTGCGCTCGCACTGGCTGCTCGCCGCCACGCCGGCTCAGGTGCAGGCTTTTGTCGGCAGCTTGCATGAAGGCGCGGCTGAGCGGCCGCACCGCGCGTCGGTATGCGCCCTGGGCTACGGTTTGGCGGCGGGTGACCTGGGCGCGGTCGAAACGCTGGCCCCGCTGACCACCCCCGCACCCGCGGCGCAGTGGCTGCTGCCCGAGGGACAGGCCCGGTGAACGTCGCCCGCTGGCTGCGCCGGTCTGGCGCACTGCCTGCGCCGGATTTTCTGCGGCCGGTTCGGCGGCCCGGGGCGCTGGTCTGGCTGCTTTGCGCCAGCGTCACCGCCGCTGCGCTGCTGGCTGCCATCGATGCCCACAGCGTGATGCAGCAGCGCGACGCGGCGGTACGGGCGCTTGAAGCAGCACAGGCCAGGGTGCAGCAAGCGCGCCAATCGCAGCAAGTGCAGCAAGCGCAGCCCACCGCGGCGGGCAGCGGCCCTGGGGCGCGCACGCGACGAACCGACCCAGGCGCGAATGCAAATCTGCGGTTGCCCGTGCAGCGGTCGCTGTTGCTCGCGCGGCCCTGGCTGGACGAGCTGAGCGGCGTCGAGCAGGCTGCCGTCGGTGGCCTGCGCTGGTTGACGCTGGACATGGGCGCCCAGGGTCAGCTCCAGCTCGAAGCCGAGGCCGCGACCGCAACCGCCGCGGTGCTGGCGACCCAGTCCCTGCAGCGCCACGGCCATTGGGCGGATGTCAGCTTGCGCCGCGTCGAGCAAGGTCCGGCCGCGGCGGCGCCCGGCGCCGGGATTCGGTTCCAGATCGCCGCCACGGGGCTCAGCGAAACCGCGGCGGCGCCACGATGACCCGCCTGCTGCGGGGTCTGCGCGAGCGTGGTGGCTGGCCGCTGGGGCTGACCGCGTTGGGCGCGGCGGCTGGCCTGCTCTGCACGCTCTGGCTGGCACCGCGCTGGCAGGCCGAAGCCGATGATGTCCATCGGCAATTGCTGGCGTTGCAGTTGCAGGCGCAGGCGCAGGCGCGCGCGCAAGCCGATGCCGCAGCAGTGCCTTGGCCCGCCGGTGCATCTGATGCCGGGTCGGCAGTCGCCGAGCTGCCACCTCGCACGGCGGCGCCAGAGCGGATGGCCGAGCTGCTGGCGCTGGCGCTGCGGCATGGCGTGGCGATCGAGCATGCGCAGGGGCGCGACGCACCGGGAACGGCCGACCGCGCCGATCATGTCGCCGTCACGATGCCGGTGCGCGCCACGTACGCTGATCTGCGGCGTTATGTGGCCGATGCCCTGCGGGCCGATCCCGCGCTTGCGCTGGAGCGCCTGCGGCTGCACCGCGACACCACGCAAGCAACTGAACTCCAGGGCGAGTTGCACTGGCTGATGGCCCACCGCCTGCCTCGGCGGCCAACACCATGACCCCACGCTCCCTGCTCTGGCCGGGCCTTGGCCTCACCTTGCTCGCCTGCCTCTGGCTTGCGACGCTGCCGGACGAACTTGACCGCAGGCCCGACACCGGCCTGAACATCGTGCCGCCAAACGCAGCACGCGATCCCGCGCGCAGCGTCGGCCCGGCGAACAGCACCCCGTTGCGTGACCGGGGGTCATCGACCGAGCGCGGGTATGCCCAGACCCCGACCGACACCACCTGGCGCAGCCTGCCCTGGCCTGAGCCCAGTGCGCAGGCGTTGCAAGCCTGGGGCACCGGCGCGGCGGCCAAACCGGCTGCCGTGGCTGCGACAGCGTCGGCGTCAGCGTCAGCGTCAGCGGTTGAAGCAACCGCCACCGAGCGTTCGCCGCCCACGCCCCCGCCCTTCCCCTACCAGTGGATCGGCCGCCTCGACGATGGCCGCGTGCCACTGGCGCTGTTGGCCAACCACGACAGCAGCATCGGCGCCCGTGTCGGCGATGTGCTCGACGGGCACTGGCGCATCGACGGCATCAGCGCCGCGAGCCTGCAACTCACCTGGCTGCCCACAGCACGCGCCATGACCGTGGCTGCGCGCTGACGCAGCCACGAGCCCGCGCCGACAAGCCCTGCCTTCGATATGCGATCACACCCCCTACCCGCCTGCTGCCTGCGCCTGACCTTGGGCCTGTCGCTCGGCGTCTTGCTCAGCCTGCTTCTTGGCGCCTGCGCCAGCAGCGCGCTCGACGAGGCCGATCGCCACGCCCGCGCCGGCGCACACCAGCAGGCCTACGCAACGCTGCAAGCGGCCGCAATAGCGAAGCCCGCCGATCCCGCGTTGCGTGCGGCCAGCCTGCGCCAGCGCGAGCGGCTGGTGTTGCAAGGCCTGGCCCAAGCCGACCTGGCGCGCGCCAACGGCCGGCTCGACGACGCACACCGTGCGCTGGACAGGGTGCGTGCGCTCGACCCCGCGCACCCCCGCATCGAGGGCATGACACGCGAGCTCGAGCGCGCCGCGCGCCACGAAAAGCTGCTGGCCGAGGCGCGCTCTCGGTTGACCACCGGCCAACGTGCTGCGGCCGAGGCCAAGCTGCGCGAGTTGTTGAGCGAAGCGCCGGCGCACGGCGCCGCACGCACGCTGCTGGCCACGCTGGTGGATGCCGGCGCAGGCAGCGCCGCGGCGGGCGCCGCAAATCCGGCACCGGCAACGGCCCTCGGGCCGGCCTTCCAGCAGCCCGTGGTGCTGGAGTTTCGTGATGCGCCGCTGCGCCAGGTCTTCGAGGCGCTGGCGCGTACGACGGCGATCAACTTCGTCTTCGACAAGGACACCCGCGTGGATGGCCGCATCACCATCTTCCTGCGCAACGTCACGCTCGACGAGGCGCTGCGCATCGTGCTGTCGACGCAGGGCCTGGGGCACAAGCTGCTCAACGACAGCACGCTGCTGATCTACCCCAATACCCAGGCCAAGCAGCGTGAACACCTGGAGCTCGTCACGCGCAGC
Source organism: Betaproteobacteria bacterium (assembly GCA_031419315.1). Classification (GTDB taxonomy): domain Bacteria; phylum Pseudomonadota; class Gammaproteobacteria; order Burkholderiales; family Burkholderiaceae_C; genus Rubrivivax. The sequence goes on along the minus strand of JANOKR010000149.1, from coordinate 6,010 downwards.
CTGTACCTGGTGAACGCCGACGCGCGCCAGGCGCTGGCCCTGGTGCGCACGATGGCCAAGACCCGGGACCTGCACGCCGACGAACGGTTGAATGCGCTGGTCGTGCGCGACACGCCCGAGGTGGTGCGCATGGTCGAGCAGTTGATCGCCACCATCGACCTGCCCGAGCCCGAGGTGCTGCTGGAAGTGGAGGTGATGGAGGTCGCCAGCGACCGCATCGACGAGCTCGGGCTCAAATGGCCCGACGAGATCCAGTACGCCGTGCCCGGCGCCACCGGCCTGGTGCCGGTGCGTGGCAGTGGCTGGCGCGCGATGATCGCCACGCCCGGGCTGGTGGCCTCGCTGCGTGGCAATACCGGCGCCACCAACCTGCTGGCCAACCCCACCATCCGGGCGCGCAATCGCGAGAAGGCCAAGGTGCAGATCGGCGAGAAGCTGCCGGTCTTCACCACCACCTCGACCACCAACGTCGGGGTCTCGACATCGGTCAGCTATCTCGATGTCGGCCTGAAGCTGGACGTGGAGCCCAGCGTGCATCTTGACGGCGACGTGACGATCAAGATCGCACTCGAAGTCAGCAACCTGCTGCGCGAAGTGCCCGGCCCCGCCGGCACCCTGGCCTACCAGGTGGGCACCCGGCTGACGACCACCTCGCTGCGCCTGCACGACGGTGAAACGCAGGTCATTGCCGGCCTCATCAACGACGAAGAGCGCAAGCGTGCCAACGGCCTGCCCGGGCTCGCCGAGCTGCCGTTCGTCGGGCGCCTGTTTGGCGTGCACAGCGACAACCGCGCCAAGACCGAGATCGTGATGCTGATCACACCCCGCATCGTGCGCAACCTGGTGCCTCCTTCGGTGCGCGACAGCACGCTGGCCGCAGGCACCGACAGCCAGCCCGGCGCGCCGACGCTGCGCCTGCAAGCGCAGGCGCGCGCCACGCTCGGCCCGGCAGCCGCTGGCCGTGGCGAGACGGCGGCCCCGGCCGCTGTGGAAGCCGCCGCCCCTGCCACCGCCCCTGCCGCGCTCGTGCTGGCCGCCAGCGCGCAGGCCGCGGTCGGCGAGCCGGCCTCGGTGACGCTGGTCAACCGCTCGGGCTACCGCGTGCGTGGCGAGTTGGCCTATGACGACGGCCTGCTGCACGCGGCCAGCACCGGCAGCGGTGGCGGCGGCAGCGGCAATGTCGGACGCATCGCTTTTGCCATCGAGCCGCGTGGCGAGTTTGTCGCCGCGTTACGCCCGCGCGCGGCTGCGGCCGGGCAGACGGTTGAGGTGGCCGTCGTCGGGCTGGAGGCGCTGACCGCGGCCGGTGTAGCGGTCTCCCTCGCCATCGAGGGCGATGCTCGTATTGCGGTGGCCGCCGGCACACCCGCGCCCGCCGCGCCGGCATCGACAACGCCCGGTGCGCCTGCCGCACCGGCAACGCCCGAGGCACCACGCCGATGAACATGCCGGCCCGCTTCGCCTTTGTCAGCACGTTCGTCAGCACGTTTGGCGGCGTGTTGGGCGGCACGTTTGACGGCACGTTTGGCGGCACGTTTGGCGGCACGTTTGGCGGCGTGTTCGGAAGCGTGTCCGGGCGCGTGTCCGGTAGCGTGTGCAGCAGCGCATGCGGCAACTCGTCCGCCGCCACCGGCCAGCGTCACGCGCGTGGCTTCACGCTGATCGAGATGATCGCCGTGCTCGCGATCATCGGCGCACTCGCCGCTGCGGCGGTGCCCTTGCTTGAGCTGCAAACACAGCGCGCCCGGGAGCTGGCACTGCGCCAGGCACTGCGTGAGTTGCGCACGGCCATTGACGCCCACAAGGCCGCTTTCGACGCCGGCCAGGTCGTGCGCGTTTCCGAGTCGTCTGCCGGCCGTGAAAGTGGCTACCCCGCGACGCTGGACATGCTGGTGCGCGGTGTGCCCGCGGCCGAAGACGGGGTCGCCGTGCAGCCTGTGCGGCGCGTGTACTTTCTGCGCCGCCTGCCACGCGACCCATTTGCTGACCCGCAGCTAGAGCCGGCTCGCAGCTGGGGCCTGCGTGCCAGCGACGCGCCGCCCGAAGCGCCGCTGGCCGGGCGCGATGTGTTCGACATCCATTCGCTGAGCGAACGGGTGGCGCTCGACGGCACGCGGGTGCGGGAATGGTGAACCCTGGTTTGCAGCGCGTCGTGCCGCAGCGCGGCTTCACGCTCATCGAGCTGATCGTGGCGATGGCGATCGTCGGGCTGCTGCTGGCGATTGCCGCGCCGCGCTACATCGACAGCGTCGAGCGCGCCCGCGAGGCCTCGCTGCGCAGCTCGCTGGCCGTGCTGCGGCAGGCGATTGACCAGTTCGCAGCCGATCGCGGACGCTACCCGCGGGCGCTGGAAGAGTTGGTCGAGTTGCGCTACGTGCGCGCGGTGCCGCAAGACCCGCTGACGGGCCGCAGCGACAGCTGGCTGTTGTTGTCACCGCCACCCGATGCGGACCTGCAGGGTCAGGCCTGGGACGTGCGCAGCGGCGCGGGTGGCCGCGGTCGCGACGGGAGCCTGTATGCGCAGTGGTAGCCGTGGCGATCATGTCCACGCCGGCGTGCGGGCGAGTCGGTACCGTCACGCGGGCTTCACCTACCTGATGCTGCTGGCCGCACTCGCCATAGCCGGCACCGGTGTGGCCGCGGTTGGCGAGCGCTGGACGGCTGCCGCGCAGCGCGAGCGCGAACGTGAGCTGATCTTTCGCGGCGAGCAGATTCGCACCGCCATCGAGCGCTACCGCGATGCGCTGCCCGAGGCCCAGGCGCTGCCCACGAGCCTGGACGAGTTGCTCGTCGACCGACGCAGCACACCGCCGCGCCATCACCTGCGCCGCGCCTATCCAGACCCCTTCACGCAGCAGCTGGACTGGGTGCTGTTGCGTGATGGTCAGGGCGGGTTGCTGGGGGTGCATTCAAGCGCGCCGGTGCGCGCCCGCGGGCGTGGCCCCAAGGGTGCGCTGGCAACCGGGCAACGGGTGAGTGACTGGCGCTTCGTGGCCCATGCCGGAACGGCCGCGCCCACCGACGCTGCGCAGCAATACCGCGGCGGCACGGCGTTCACACCAACCCCTGACAAGGAAACCGAATGAGCGTTGAAGAGACCAGCGGGCGCCATCTCTCGGCCGCGCAGGCCGAGGCCCTGGTGCAGTTGCTGGAGTCATCGCTGCGGGTTTGCCGGCGGTACCAGTTTTTTGTCTGGACGCAGAGCCAGTTGCATGTGCTGGTGCCCCACAGCGTGCTCGTTTGCGGCAGCTACCACCGGCACCGCAAATCACTCGTCTACGAGGCGTTCTACAGCGTGCCGCTGTCAGCACCAGCGATCGAAGCGCTGAGTGGCGCCGGTGGCGAGATCGTGCGTGGCGCCGCCGCTGCGTGGGTCGGCGCACGCGCCACCGCGCTGGCTTTCGAGATCGCGCGGCTGCCCGGCGACGCGGCGGCCCGGGAGGCCGCGCTGCTGGCCGCACAAGCCGGCTGTGAAGTGGCGCTCGTGCACGGCGTGGCCCGCCCGCAGCGGCCGGCTGAAATCGAAAGCCTGTTCCTGCTGCTGGGCCCGGCGGTCGCCGAGGCGTCGCGGCCCTTGCTGCACCTGGATCTGGTGCTGCCCACCCTGCAAGCCGCCTGGCAGCGTGTATTGGCCACCGAGCGTGAACTGCGCACCGCCAGCCCAGCGCTGCCGGCCGCCCGCCGCACACCGGTAGCCCAGCGCGCACCGATCACCGGGCGCGAAGCCCAGATCCTCTCTTGGGTGCGTGAGGGGCGCAACAACCAGCAGATCGGCACCCAGCTCGGCATCAGCCCGCTGACGGTGAAAAATCATGTGCAAAAGATCCTGCGCAAGCTGGGCGCCGCCAACCGCGCGCAGGCGGTGGCCATCGCGCTGTCGGGCAACCTGCTGTCGGCCGAGCAGGAATCGCAGGCGCAGTAGAGGCGGCCCGCTACTGAGCGGCTCGCTCACCGACAAGCGCTTGCGTCAGAGCCTGCACACCCGAGCCAAACGGACCATGGTGTAGTCCTTTCGGCATGGTGTAACAGGGCTGCCAGGGGGTCAAAAATTCACGCACGCTGACCATCATCGCGCTCGTTGGATCGGTACTGGAAATACGTTCTTTGCACCGGTCGGCCCACGGGCTGGCTGATTGCCCACCACGCCACGGCGCGCGCCCCCGAACAAGGAAGCGCACGACTGCAGCGTGGTCCGGCAGATTCGTTTTCGCTGCCTGTCGACCACGCCTTGTTTTAGACCACCATTTCAGGAGTACCCATGAAACTCAAGCACATTGCCGCGGCCGCGATGTTGTCCGTCGCGCTCGTCCCGGCGTTCGCAAAGATCAGCTTCACCGACGACACCGCCGACCTGGTCGCGCTCGTCCTCAACGACGACATCGGCAGCTACTCTCTGGACCTGGGCATCACGCTCGGTGAATTCAAGGCCGGCGCAGTGACGGCCGGCTATTCGTTCAGCGTCGCCATCGGCGACGCCTACCCCACGTCATTCGCCGGCCAGTCGCTGACCTGGGGCATCTTTGCCGTGGACGCCGACGGCTTCTCGGGTGGCGAATTTTCGATGCTCATTGGCGGCTCCAACGGCAGCACGCCGCCCAACAATTACACCAACTACGAGCAGGCCGCCGCCACGATGGGCGGCTTCGCGCTCGCGTTGAGCAGCAAGGATTCGGGCGCCACGGGCCATTTCCAGGCCGCCAGCGGCAACGAGTTCAGCCCCAAGGGTGAAAGCACCCAGTACACCGAAAACGTCTTCATCGGCAGCCTCAACCTGCCGGTGACGAACCCGGTGGCCACCAGCACCGCGCTGTACCTGCTGTCCAGCCCCGACAACGTGATCCAGGAAACGTTCAAGTACAACGGCCTGGCCAGCTTCAACGGCCAGACCTTCAACTACAACAGCCTGGTCCAGCCGCCGCCCCCGATCCCCGAGCCGGGCACCTACGCGCTGATGGTCGCCGGCCTGGCCGCGATGGGCCTGTTCGTGCGCCGCCGCAAGCAGGACCGCTGACCGTGTGCGCCCGCCCCGGCCAGCAAACACGCTGACCGAGCGGGCGCATTTTTTCCGCTTCTTTTCGACTCAGGTCCGCACCACCGCACCAGCCGGTGGTGTGGCACAGCACACCCCAAAAGGACACGATATGAAGTTCAAACTTGCAGCCGCCATGGCGGCCATCAGCGCGCTGGGCTCTGCCCACGCGCTGACCACCGCCGACATCGCCACCGCGCGTGGCAACGCCACCCTGAAGGAAATCTACGTCTCCGGCGCCTCGGCGCTGCGCCTGTCGTTTGGCGCCGCGATCCAGTCGCGCTGCGCACCTGGCAGCTTCGATGTCTTCTTCAACGACGCCGCCGGTGCCAACCACCGCGCCTACTCGTGCACGCTGGCGTCCGCCGTCGGCAACTTTGCGATCGGCACGCCGGTGCTGGTCTACAAGCGTGACCAGGGCGGCTCCGGCCAGGGTGTGAACCCGGTCGCCGCCGCGGCTGCCATCGCCCACATGGTGGTCGACAACAGCTGCGTGCGTACCGCCGCGCCGCAGCCCGCGACCTCGATCAACCAGCCCACCTACACCTGCGGCACGACCGCGAATGTGGTCTCCGACGCCGGCATCTCCGACCTCGAGCCCGGCATCTTCCAGACCCCGGTGAACCTGCCCGGTACCGCCCCGTTGACAGCCGTGCAGTTGAGCAACCTGGACGTGGGCCCGCTGGCACAAGGCCTGTTCGGCGTCGCCGTGACCAAGCAGGCTTACCTGGGCCTGCAGATCGCGCAAGGCATCGTCGCCCCTGGCACGACCAGCCTGCTCGACGTGCCGGCCGACCAGGAGACCTGGACGGCGGCAACCATCGCCACCATCCCGTCGGTGCCCACCGAGTGGGTGCGTTCCTACCTGACGACAGGCGGCCTTTCTGGCGGCAACAACGCCACCGCCAAGCGCGGCTGGAACATCGTGATCCCGACCTCGGTGGATGCCTCGTCTGAACTGCGCAAGCTGCATGTCTGCCG
>JANOKR010000148.1:0-7764 GCA_031419315.1 Betaproteobacteria bacterium | reverse complement strand
CGACGCGGCGGGCAATGTCTCGCAGGCGAGCCCGATCCTGACGATCCAGATCCCGCAGTGCCAGACCGACACCACCGCACCCACCGCACCGACCAACCTGCAAGGCACGGTCGCCGGCACCAGCGCCTACCTGACCTGGAGCGCAGCCACCGACAACGTCGGTGTCACCGGCTACGACATCTACCGCAACGGCAGCAGCGTGAAAGTCGGCGGCACGCCGTCGCTGGCCTTCACCGACAGCGGCCTGGCGCCGAATACCACCTATTCTTACAGGGTGGTCGCACGCGACGCCGTGGGCAACAACTCGGCGGCAAGCCTGAGCCTGTCACTGACGACCGGTGGCGCCTGCGCCAACGTGGTCTGTGCGGTGACCCAGGTTGCCACCGATACCGACATCCCCTGGGGACTTGCGGCGCTGCCCGATGGCACGGTGCTCTACAGCCGGCGTGACGTGCTCGACATCGTGCGCCTGAATCCCGCCACCGGCGTCAAGACCAGCCTGGGCACCTTGCCGCTTGCGCAGGGCACCAATGCCGAAGGCGGCATGATGGGCATCGCGGTGTCACCCAACTTCCCCGCCACCGACCCGTGGTTGTACGTCTACCACTCGACCGCCACCGACAACCGCGTCGTGCGGGTGCAGTACAAGGCCGGCGCACTCGACCTGGCGACGCTGCAAGTGCTGCTCCCCGGCATCGGCCGCAACGCGTACCACAACGGCGGCCGGCTGCGCTACGGGCCTGACGGCAAGCTGTATGTCGCCACCGGTGATGCGCAGAACGGTGCCTCGGCACAAAACCTCAGCAGCCTGGCCGGCAAGATCCTGCGCCTGAATCCAGATGGCAGCCGGCCTGCCGACAACCCGTTTGCCAGTTATGTCTGGAGTTATGGCCACCGCAACTCGCAGGGCCTGGCCTTCGACGCCCAGGGCCGCCTGTGGCAGCAGGAATTTGGCAACAACCAGATGGACGAGACCAACCTGATCCAGAAGGGTGGCAACTACGGCTGGCCCAACTGCGAAGGCACCGCCTTCCTCACCGGCACCGGCTGCACGACCCCCGGCTACATCGCGCCGAAGATGACCTACCTGACCGCCGACGGTTCGTGCAGCGGCATCACCGTCGTTCGTGATGCGCTGTATGTCGCCTGCCAGCGCGGCGCGCGGGTCTACCGCTGGGTCATCAGCGGCAGCGAACTGGTCAATGTGCAGCAGCTGTTTGCCGGCACCTATGGCCGCATCCGCACCGTCGAGCCGAGCATCGACGGCGGCCTCTGGCTGGCGACGACGAATGGCGGCGACAAGGACAGCATCGCCAACAACAGCAACAACAAGATCATCAAGGTCAACCTGGGGAACTGATCGCGCAGTGTGCGCGGCTGCGGCTGCGGCTGCGGCTGCGGCTGCGGCGACGTTGATAGCGGCCGTCCGGTTCGTCCTGTTCGTTCTTGGCGAAATGGGTCTGGTTTTTGTTGATGCTTGCCGCCGGCCGGGTGTCGCCCCGGCGGGCGAGTCACTTTCTTTGCTGGTGCAAAGAAAGTAACCCAAGAAAGCACCTCAATACGATTTGGCTCGCTGGCCACGGGCGCTGCGCGCCATGAGGCAGCACAGGACTTGAATCGCGCGCATGGGCGCGCTCAAAGGCCATTGCTCTCAAAGTCTGACCGGGTCAAAGGCGCGAAACGCCCGGTAGGCACCTGGCTGTTTGCGCCGACACCATCACTGGTGCGGCGCGCGCTCATGCGCGCGATGTGCATCCCGACAACGAGCCGGAGCGCAGCGAGCGGCAACAGCGAGCGAGATCGTATTAGGGTGCTTTCTTGGGTTACTTTCTTTGCACCAGCAAAGAAAGTGACTCGCCCGCCGGGGCGAAACCCGGCCGGCGGCAGCCACCAACAAAAACCAGACCCACTTCGCCAAGAACGACCGAACGAACGACCGAACCGCGCCGCAACGCAACCTGCCGTCAAACCGCACAAGGTCCGGTCAGACCTGCATGTTCATGACGTCGGTGTACGCCTGCACCAGCCGGTTTCGCACCTGCAGCACGGCTTGAAAGCCGATCTGCGATCGCTGCATCGCGACCATCGTTTCTTCGAGGCTGACGGTCGGGTTGTCGAGCTGCACTTCGCGCTGCATGCGCGTGGCCTCGATCTGCGTCTGGCTCACCGACTTGAGCGCATCGCTCATCGCGACGCGGAAACTGGAACCGCCTTCGGCGCCTTGCACGGCCTGCGGCGGGCGCAGCGGCTGGCCGTCGACACGCAGGCCGGCACGCGCTGCTGCTTGCGCAAAGTCGAAGGGCTTGAGCTTGACGTCCATCGCCGGCACTGTAGGTCGGCAAGCCAAAACCCGGTGGCGGGAACTGGCGTCGCTTCGCCCGGTTTCTCGCCCTTTGTTCGGCCACCCGGCTGCCGACAATGGCCGCGAGCGACAGCCTGGCCAAAGCTTGCCGGGGGTGTCGTCGGTCGTGTTGCTGCGGCCGCCCTTCGATCGATATTTTCTGGCCCTGCCCGCCCATGGACCCTTCAGCCACATCCGCCCTGCCCCTGGCCACCGTCGTCACACCCACCACCTTCGGCGCCCGGCTCGCCACGCTGCCGATGAAGCCGCTGGTGACGCTGTTGCTCGGCGCGGCTGCGCTGGCTGCGGTGGCGATCGTGCTCGTACTCCAGGGCCAGCGCCCCGACTGGCGGGTGCTCTACGCCAATCTCGGCGACAAGGACAACGGCGCGATCCTGGCCCAGCTCGCCTTGATGAATGTGCCCTACAAACTTGCCGACGGCAGTGGCACGATCATGATCGGCGCCGACCGCGTCCACGAAGTGCGCATGAAGCTCAGCGCGGCCAAGCTGCCCAAGGGCTCGATTGACGGTTACGAGCTGCTCGACAACCAGAAATTCGGCCAGACCCAGGCCGGCGAAAACGTCTCGATCAAACGCGCGCTCGAAGGTGAGCTGATGCGCACCATCGGCGGCCTCGACGCTGTCGCTTCGGCCAAGGTGCACCTCGCGCTGCCGGCGCAGAACGGGTTTTTCCGCGAGCAGCAAAAGCCCTCGGCCTCGGTGACCCTGCACCTGCATGCCGGGCGCACGCTCGACCGCGCGCAGCTCGCCGGCATCGTGCATCTGGTCTCGCGCAGCGTGCCCGAGTTGAGCCCGAAGTCGGTCTCCGTCACCGATGGCAGCGGCACCCTGCTCACCGAGGCCGACAGCAACGGCAGCGCCGGCCTCGACGCGCAGCAGTTGCAGTATCTGCACCAGGTCGTGGCCGGTTTGCAGCGGCGTGTGCTCGAGCTCATCGAGCCGGTCGTCGGGCGCGAAAACCTGCGTGCGTCGATCACCGCCGAGCTCGATTTTTCGGAGTCGATGCTGGTCAGCGAAGAATACAAACCCAACCAGGGCGAAGCCCCGTCGACAGTGAAGTCGCAGCAGACGATGGAGGCCAACCAGCCCGGCCCGGCCACACCCAGCGGCGTGCCTGGTGCGCAGAGCAACCAGCCACCGGTGCCCGCGACCGCACCCGTCACCGGCCCCTTGCAGGCGCTGCAAGGCGCCCAGGGTGGCGCCAACAGCGGCAACAACGCCCGGCGCGAGACGACGACCAATTTCGAAGTCGACAAGACCCAGCGCACGGTGCGCAACGCCACCGGCACCGTCAAGCGTTTGTCGGCCGCGGTGGTGGTCAACCATCGTGTCACCGCCGACGCCAAGGGCAAGACCACGAGCACGCCGCTGTCGGCCGAAGAGCTGGAAAAGATCAACTCGCTGGTCCAGCAGGGGATCGGGTTCAACAAGGAGCGTGGCGACACCGTGCGGGTCATCAACGCGCCTTTCCGTGTCGACAGCAAGCCCACGCCCGAGGCCGCGCCGGTCTGGCAGCAGCCCTGGCTGAGTGAGCTCTTGCGCAGCGCCGCCGCACCGCTGTCGCTGGCGCTGGTGGCCTTGCTCATCTTTGGCACGATGGTGCGCCCGGCGCTCAAAGAGATGCTCAAGCCGGTGGTCACACCAAAGCAGATCGACGCCGTCGTCGACGACCCCCTGATGCTGCCGAATGATCAACCCCTTGCACTCGAAGCACCCAAGGCCAACCAAAAACTCGACGGCGCACGCAGCTTCGCCAAAGCCAACCCGGCAGCGACGGCGAATATCGTGCGCGGCATGATCAACGGCGACCAGGCCGCCTGATCACTGCCCGCCCAGCCCTGCGATAGCCCTCTAACCGCAACCGCAACCCGGCACCATGGACGACAACGGTCTCGAAGAAGCAGCCATCCTGCTGATGTCCCTCGGCGAGGAAGAAGCCTCCGAGGTCTTCAAGCACCTCGCGCCCAAGGAAGTCCAGCGTCTGGGCGAAACGATTGCCAGGATGAAGGCCGTGCCACGCGAGCGCTATGAAGGTGTGCTCGACAAATTCACCTCGCTGGCCGGCAACGAAAGCATGCTCGTCAGCGACACCGACGAATACGTCAAGGCCGTGCTGCGCAAGGCGCTTGGCGAAGACAAGGCCTCGTTGCTCATCGACCGCATCCTGCAAGGCAGCGACGTCACCGGCATCGAAAGCCTGAAGTGGATGGATGCCAGCTCGGTGGCCGAACTGCTGCGCAACGAACACCCGCAGATCGCCGCGGCGATCCTGGTGCACCTCGAGTTCGACCAGGCCGGCGACGTGCTGAAGCTCTTCACCGAACGCCAGCGCAACGAGGTGCTGATCCGCATCGCCACGCTGGACGGCATCCAGCCGTCGGCGCTGAAGGACCTCAACGAAGAGCTGAGCAAGGTGCTGGCCGGCGGCGAACGCATGCGCAAGTCGACGCTGGGGGGCGTGAAGTCGGCCGCCGACATCCTGAACATGCTCGGCAACGCGGTCGAGACCAGCGTGCTCGACTACATCCGCGAAGCCGACTCCGAGCTCGCGCAGAAGATCATGGACAACATGTTCACCTTCGACGACCTGGACCGGCTCGACGACAAGGGGGTCCAGGCGATCCTGAAAGAAGTGCAATCCGAATCGCTCGTGCTGGCGCTCAAGGGCGCCTCGCCCGAGCTGCGCGAGAAGGTCTTCCGCAATATGTCCTCGCGCGCCGCCGAGACCCTGCGTGAAGACCTCGAAACACGCGGCCCGGTGCGCCTGTCAGAAGTCGAGGCCGAGCAGAAAGAGATGCTCAAGGTCGTGCGCCGCCTGATCGACGAAGGCCAGATCCAGATGAGCAGCGGCGGCGATGACGCGTTCGTCTGATCCCAAGGGCGTGTTCCCGAATATCCCGGCGCCGCCGGGCTCGAAGCCGGCGTCGGCCTACGCGCGCTTCATCCCGCGCGAAGAGCTGGGCAAAGTTGACGCCTGGCGCCCCGACAGCCTGGGTGGCGCCGAGCGCCGCACCGAGCCGCGGCCCGAAGGTGCCGGCCTGCCCAGCGTCGACGAGTGGCGGGCCAAGGTCAACGCCGCGCGCCAGTCGGGCTACCAGGACGGCTACCGCGACGGGCTCGTCGCGTTGGACAGTTTCAAGCAGAGTTTTGCAACCCAGATGTCAGCCCAGATCGGCGCGCTGGTGACCCGGTTCGACGAGCAGATCGGCGCGCTCGAGCAGCAGATGGCAGCCGGTGTTGCGCAGGCCGCGGTGGCGCTGGCGCGCCAGGTGCTGCGCCATGAACTCCAGACCCGGCCCGAGCTGGTGGCGACGATCGCGCAGGAAGCGGTCAACGCCGTCCTGATGAGCGCCCGGCATATCGTGCTGCGGGTCCATCCTGACGATCTGGCACTCGTCGCCGCCGGCGCGGCCGAGGTGCTCGATGCCCGCGGCGCACGCCTGGTCGCCGACCCCGCGGTACAGCGCGGCGGCTGCGCCGTCGACTCCGACGCCGGTTCGATCGACGCCGGCATCGAGCGCCGCTGGGCCCGCGCTGCAGCCGCACTTGGTAGCAGCGTCGAGTTGAACGCGGTTGCCACGGTGCAAGCACCCGACGCGGAGCCGTCGTGAACCTCCAACCTTCGACCCGATCGGCACAGCGCGCCGATCATTGGCAGCAGTACCTGGGCACGCTGCTCGAATGCGCCGCGGCGCCCCAGCCACTCGAAGCCGTCGGCACGCTGGTGCGGGTCACCGGGCTGGTGCTCGAAGCCGCCGGTGTGCGCGTCCCCGTGGGCAGCGTCTGCGAGGTGCGCAGCAGCGGCCAGCCGCCGGTGCTCGCCGAGGTCGTGGGTTTCAACGGCGACCGCGCCTACCTGATGCCCACCGGCGCGCTGCATGGCATGAGCAGCGGCGCGCTGGTGGTGCCGCGCGCGGTTGCGCAGTCGGCCCCCGCTTTTGGCCGCGCCCAGCACCCCTGGCGCCGCACCGAAGACCGCAGCCTGCACCTGCCGATGGGCGACGGCCTGCTCGGCCGGGTGGTCGACGCGCATGGCGTGCCGATGGACCGCGGCCCCGCGCTGACCCACACCGTCGACGAGCCGATGAACCGGCGCCCGATCAACGCGATGGACCGCGACCCGATCCGCACCCCGCTGGATACCGGCGTGCGTGCGATCAACACCATGCTCACCGTCGGCCGCGGCCAGCGCATCGGCCTGTTTGCCGGCACCGGCGTCGGCAAGTCGGTGCTGCTGGGCATGATGGCGCGCTACACCGCCGCCGATGTCATCGTTGTCGGCCTGATTGGTGAACGTGGCCGCGAGGTCAAGGAATTCATCGAAGACATCCTCGGCACGCAAGGCCGCGCGCGCAGCGTGGTCGTCGCCGCGCCCGCCGACTCAGCCCCCCTGGTGCGCATGCAGGGGGCGAGTTATGCCACCGCGATCGCCGAGCACTTTCGCGAACGTGGCAAACATGTGTTGCTGCTGATGGATTCGCTGACCCGCTACGCGATGGCACAGCGCGAGATCGCGCTGGCGATCGGCGAACCGCCGGCAACCAAGGGGTATCCGCCGAGCGTTTTTGCCAAGCTGCCGCAGCTCGTTGAACGCTCCGGCAATGGCCTGCGCGGCATCGGTTCGATCACCGCCTTCTACACCGTGCTCAGCGAAGGCGACGACCCGCAGGATCCGATCGCCGACGCTGCGCGCGGCATTCTCGACGGCCATATCGTGCTCTCGCGCGAGCTCGCTGAAAGTGGCCACTACCCGGCGATCGATATCGAACGCAGTGTCTCTCGGGTGATGCCCGCGGTGACACCGCGCGAGCACCAACTCGCAGCGCGCCGCGTGCGCCAGTTGCTGGCCAAGGTCAACAAGGCGCGCGACCTGATCCAGCTCGGTGCCTATGCACCCGGCCACGACGCCGAACTCGATACCGCCGTGCGTGCGCAGGCGCAGATCGTGCGGCTGTTGCAGCAGGACATGGCCGAGCACGCGCCGCTGTCCGCCAGCGTGCAACAGCTGCTCGGCCTGGCCGGCGCCACCTGAATCCCGTCAGCCCCTACCGCCCGCCCAAGCACCCATGAGCCCACCCGACCCCCGATCGCTGCAGACCCTGCTCGAACGCGAGCAAAACACACGCGACGAGGCGGCGCTGGCGCTGCGGCAAGCGCAGGCCCAGCAAGCCCAGGCTAAAGGCCAGGTCGACCAGCTGGCGGCCTATCGTGCCGATTATGTCGACCGTTGGAGCCTGCGCTTCAGCCAGACTGCGACGATCGAGATCTTGCAGTGTTATCGCAGCTTCATGCAGCGCCTGGACCAGGCGCTGGCGCAGCAAAAGGGGTTGTTCGGTCGCGCCGAGGCAACCACGGTCGCCTGCCGCGCGGCCCTGCTCGATGCCGAGCGGCGCGTGGCGG
>JANOKR010000147.1:0-1763 GCA_031419315.1 Betaproteobacteria bacterium | reverse complement strand
CGTGTTCTCGGTCAACCCCAGCGAACCGCTGGAGATCAAGCTCTAGGCCGCCCCGCTGTTCGGCGGCATAAGCGGCGCCAACCTGCTGGCCAACGCTGGCACGCCGAGCCGTCCGCACAAAAGTTAGGGGCTCGTCGGCCGCCGCGGGCGCGCAGAATCGGGGCCGCCTGGTCACGCGGTTGGGAGGCCGTACTGGCATGGATCCGTTCGACAACCGCGCGCCCGGCGCGGCGTGCCTCATCCGAGGAGGTTCCGGCATGAAAACGCCATCCCTTGCCCTCGCGGCAGCATCGACGCTGCTCGCAACGTCCACCCTCGCGGCCGACATGCCCAAGGAGGGATCCTTCGACTTCGTCGCCTGCTGGTCGGGTGACAGCCGCGAAATCGCGTTCTCGCCGCGCCATACCGCCAACAGCTACGAGTTCACTGGCACCGTGCGTAGCAACCCGCCCGGCGGGCCGTTCGACAAGGAAACCTTCCGCTGCGTCGGCTCCAGCGCGACGTTCGAAGGCAAGACCACCGGCTCCAATACCTGCGAGTCCACGGACGGCGCGGGCAACAAGCGCCTGACTTACTTCACGACGAATGCCGACGGCAGCGTGACGCGCGCGGTGGTGACGGGCACTGGCAAGTACGAGGGCATGTCGATGACGACCACGGTGCAGCCGCTGGGCCCGTTCCCGACGCTCAAGCCGGGCACCTTCCAGAACTGCAACCGCCAGACCGGGACCTACAAACTCAAGTGAGCGCGGCGACTGCGTGCTCAGCCAGCGTCAGCGACTCGGTCAGCCCGGGCGATTCGATCGCCGAACAGGTTGGATGCCGGTGTAGGCCGGCTGCAGCGCGTCCTCGGGCAGTACGGACCAGTAGCGCCGGATGTCGCGCGCGAAAGCAGCGGCACACGACGCATCGGCCGTGTAGTCTCAACCGCTTCGGGCCCGGGTCGGCAGCCAGTCGACGTCGAGCCTGAAGCGGCCTTGGCCGCAGAGGTCGAGCGTGAAGTGGTGCCCAGGCCGGCGCCGTTGTGCATCGGGAACACGAGGTGCCATAACGGCGCGCGCCCGGGGAGCGCGAAGTAGTGGCCGCGGCATCAGTGCGCGCGCGGCACGTGGGCGGCGTCCAGCCCGTCGATGCGGCCGGCCAACGCGCAGGGGTGCAGGCCCGCGGCGTTAACCAGCACGCGCGTGGAGAGTGCCATCGGCTCTTTGCTCAGGCCCCGGCTGATTGAAGGCGCGCTGGCGGATGTCTGCTGCTGGCCGACACGGTGAGGTCGGTCGAAGCCGAAGCTGACGTTCGCGATCAACCGACGACGCCACGCGCCGGGAACGCGACAGTCAAGGGCACAGTTCGACCCAAGGCGGTCCTACAGGTCGCGTGATTCGGCGCCCCATAGCGGCTCTTCAGCGGCTCTTCAGCGGCTAGAACCACGACCACGACATGACTGGACGTGGACGTGTCACCAGCGCCGCCAGCCGCTGCATAAACTCCAGCGGCGACATTGCCAGGTGCGTGGTGCCGTCGCGCCCGGGTGTCTTGAGCTTCAGCACCACCTGGCCCGCGGCACGGCATTGCACCCACTCGTTGGCCAGGGCCGGGCGGGTGATGGTGAGGCGCAACTGCTCGAGCGCCTGGCGCTAGTCAGCGCCGCAGCGTACGACCGCGTGCAGGCTGAAACCCTGCATATCGGCGCACAGGTTGTGATCATCGGCGCACAGGTTCTGCTGGAATATCGCCTCCCGCGGCATCGTGCCTTGCAGCGTCAA
>JANOKR010000146.1:0-3586 GCA_031419315.1 Betaproteobacteria bacterium | reverse complement strand
CTGACCGATGTGATGGGCGTCGACCGCGTGATGCTCGGCTCGGACTATCCGTTCCCGCTTGGCGAGCAGCAAATCGGTGGCTTGATCCGCGGCGCGGGGTTGTTCGATGCAGCGCAGCAGCAGCGTTTGCTGGGTGGCAATGCGGCAGCATTTTTTGACCTTTGAGTGCGCTGCACAGCGCCACGCCGATGGCAGCAAGCTGGCGTGACCTCGACCTGGCCGCGCGCGAGCGGGAATACTCGCCCAGCTCGGCGATCGGCGGCGACTACCAGCCTTTTGTGCAGGCCTACGCCGATCGCAGCTGGCAGGCGCGCGACCAGCTAACGGGTCACCTGAGCCTGCGCTATGGCAGCAGCGCAGCACAGGCGCTGGACCTGTTCCTGCCCGCCGAGCCCAGCACAGCGGCCAACGCCGCTGCGCCGCCGCTGCTGGTCTTCATCCACGGTGGTTACTGGCAGGAGTTGTCGAAAGACGATTCGCTCTTTGCCGCGGCCGACTGTGTCGGCCAAGGCATTGCCTTTGCCGCGCTCGACTACACCCTGGCACCGCGCGTCAGCATTGCCGAGATGGTGGCCGAATGCCGCGCGGCGCTGGCCTGGCTGCAGCAGCAGGCGGCGGTGCTGGGCTTCGACGCCGGGCGCATCGTCGTCGCCGGCAGTTCGGCCGGGGCACATCTAGCAGCCATGGCCGCGATGCCGCTGGCGGGCTGCGTCCCCGTGGCCCGCGCTACGGTGCTCGTGTCGGGCATCTACGAACTCGAGCCGCTGGTAGGCACGTCGATCAACGCCGCGCTCGGGCTCGACGCGGCCGCCGCGCGCACGCTCAGCCCGGTACTTGGCGATGTGCGCAATTTCCCGCCCAGCATCATCTGCTGGGGCGAAATCGAAACCGAGGAATTCAAGCGCCAGAGCCGCGCCTTCGCAGCCAAGCTGGATGGCGCCAGCACGCCGGTGCAGACTTTCGAGGTGCCGGCGCGCAACCACTTCGACGTCATCCTCGACCTGGCCGACGCGGGCACGCTGCTCGGCCGTGCCACCATCGCGCTGATCCGATCGCTCTGATTCGAATCGCTTTCAAGGACTTCGCAGCAAGATGCCGCGCTACCGCCCGCTAGTGCCGCAGATCATCGACCCCGCCGGCGTGAATGCGAGCGCCGCAGCGCGCCCGATGCCGGTGACCACCGACGCGTCGCGAACCTACACGGTGCCACAGACCGCCGGCAAGCCGCTGGTCGACTTCGGCGGCACGAGCAACCCCTGTGTCGACTACCAGAGCATCGACCTGCTGCTGTCGTTGCAGCATCCGCGTAGCGCCGGCTACGACGAGATGTGCTTCTTCGTGATGGGCCAGGTCAAGGAGCTGCTCTTCAAGGGCCAGCATTTCGAGCTGCACAACGCGCGCGCGCAGATCGCGGCTGACGAGATCGACAACGCGCTGGAGATCCTCGTGCGCGCCAAGGCGATGGTCGACTACATCGGCCGCTCGTGGGACGTGCTGTCGACGATCAGCCCTGAAGGCTTCAACCAGTTCCGCGATTCGCTGGGCACCGCGTCAGGCCAGTTGTCGTTCATGTACCGGCACGTCGAGTTCATCGTCGGCAACAAAAATGCGCGGCTGGCCAGCGCTTTTCGCAACATGCAACATGTCTGGCCGGCGATCGAAGAGGCGCTGAATTCGCGCAGCCTGTACGACGAAGTCGTCGCGCTGCTCAGCCGCCAGGGGCTGGCTGTCGACGACGGCGCCTTGCAGCGGGACTGGTCCACCGCCTACACGCCTAACGTGCCAGTCGAGCAGGCCTGGATCGTGGTTTACGCCGACCCGGTGCCGGGCAACAAACTCTACCGGCTGGGTGAATCGCTGACCGCGCTGGCCGACCAGATGCCGCAATACCGCTGGCGTCACTTTGTCTCGGTGCAACGGCTCATCGGGCTCAAACCCGGCACCGGCGGCTCGGCCGGTGTAGGCTGGCTGCAGGATGTCACCGAACACCGATTTTTCCCCGAGCTCTGAAGCATCCGCACGACGTTTTGAAGTCGAGCGTTGGGGCCGATGATCCACTGGCTCGACACCGATTCGCCGTTGCCGCCGAGCCACGACGCGCTGGCGGCAGATTCCGAAGCGCCAGGGCTGCTGGCCGCCGGCGGGCGGCTCAGCGTCGAGCGGCTCGAAGAAGCCTATCGCCGCGGCATCTTCCCGTGGTACAGCGCCGGGCAGCCGGTGTTGTGGTGGGCGCCCGACCCGCGCATGGTCTTGGCCGTGGCGGCATTCAAGGTCTCGCGATCGTTGCGCAAGTCGCTGCGCCACTTCATCGCAAACGCCGGCTGTGAGATTCACTTCGACCGCAGCTTCGAGCGTGTCATCGCTGCTTGTGCAGTCACCCCACGCGATGGCCAGAAAGGCAGCTGGATCCTGCCGGCGATGGTCCAGGCCTATACCGAATGGCACGCGGCCGGGCGTGTGCACAGCGTCGAATGCTGGATCGACGGCGACCTCGCCGGCGGCCTCTACTGCGTCGCCATCGGGCGCATGGTGTTTGGCGAATCGATGTTCGCCTGGCGCAGCGATGCGTCGAAGATCGCGCTCGCCGCGTTGGTGTGTTTCTGCCGCGAGCAAGGCGTCACGCTGATCGACTGCCAACAGAATACCCAGCACCTCGCCAGCCTGGGTGCGCACGAAGTCACCCGTGCCGCCTTCGAGCAGCACCTGGCCACCACAACCGGGGCCAGCGATATCGACGATTGGACCTATCATCCCCGGCTGTGGGCTCATCTCGGACTGGACACCGGGGAGCCAGGGAAAATTCCACTGTGACGCACCCGAAAGAGCTACCGCTCTCATCGCTGCAGTTTTACGCCACCGCGCCGTACCCGTGCAGCTATCTGCCGGCACGGCAGGCGCGATCCCAGGTCGCCACGCCGAGCCACCTGATCAACGCCGACACCTATTCGGGGCTGGTTGCCAACGGCTTCCGGCGCAGCGGCATGTTCACCTACCGCCCCTATTGCGACGGCTGCCGCGCCTGTGTGCCGCTGCGTGTGCCGGTGGACCGTTTTGTACCCAGCCGCAGCCAGCGCCGCGCCTTGGCGGCGCACGGCCAGTTGACTTCGCGCGTCTTGCGCCTGGGCTTTTTGCCCGAGCATTACCAGCTCTACCTGCGCTACCAGTCCGGTCGACACAGCGGCGGCGGCATGGACCACGACAGCGTCGACCAGTACACCCAGTTCCTGCTGCAAAGCCGGGTCAATTCGCGCCTCGTCGAGTTTCGCGATCCGGGCATCGACGGCGCGCCCGGTGTGTTGCGCATGGTCTCGATCCTGGACGTGCTCAACGACGGCATCTCTGCCGTCTACACCTTCTACGAACCCGACACCAAGGCCAGCTACGGCACCTACAGCGTGTTGTGGCAGATCGAGCAGACCAAGCTGCTCAAGCTGCCACATGTCTATCTCGGCTACTGGATCGACCAGAGTCCGAAGATGGACTACAAGACCCAGTTCAGGCCGTACCAGTTGATGACCGATGGCCAATGGGCCGACGTACCGCCGCGCGGCTGCATCAAGGCGGCGGCGGCGGGCTGATCAGGCCA
>JANOKR010000145.1:0-1817 GCA_031419315.1 Betaproteobacteria bacterium | reverse complement strand
AAACATCGCGCCGGTGGGTGCGATGGCGCGCGCGACCATCGACGCCAGCCGGGCGTTGAAGGCCCAGCCGACCGCCGCCCAGAAGGCCATCACCAGGTACAGCACCATCGCCATCCAGGCGGCGGGCACATGGATAAAGTTGATGCGGTAGACCTCGCCCTGCGTGGCGTCGGTGGGGGCGACAAAAAACCCCAACCACAGGCCGGCGCCAGCGAACAACAGCGCCGCTGCCCAGCACCAGGGCACCAGCGCGCCGGCCAGCGCGTAGAACTTCGGCGGCGATGAAAAGGTATAAAAATTCAGGGGCATCGTGGGCTGTTGCGCGGCGCTGGCTCAGTGCTTCGGTGGTGCTTCGTGGGTGTCTATTCCGTGGAGATTCTCAACGCTGCCGCGGTCGCCAGTGGCAGGCCAGCCAAGCTGGCGATGAGCAGCGCACCGAGTAGCGAATAGTGCCCTGAAGCCGATAGCCCCGCCTCGACCGCGCCTACTGCACCAGCGCCGAAGATCAAGGCTGGCGTTGCCAACGGCAGCACGACCAGGATCAGCAGCATGCCGCCGCTGCGCAGGCCCAGGGTCAGCGCGGCGCCGAGCCCGCCGAGCAGGCTCAGGGTCGGCGTGCCGAGAATCAGGCCGATGACCAGGCTGGTGAGCGCGCCTGAAGACAGATCGAAGAGCACACCGATCAGCGGCGCGGCGACGATCAACGGCAGGCCGCTGACCAGCCAATGCGCAGCCGCCTTCGCCGCCGCGACGGCGATTGCCGGCTGCGGCGCGAGCAGCATCTGCTCGAGCGAGCCGTCGAGGTGGTCGCTGGTGTAGAGCGTATTCACCGACAGCATCGACGCCAGCAGGGCGCAGACCCAGACGATGCCCGGTGCGATCTCGCGCAAGGTATTTGCCTCGGGGCCGACACCGAGCGGAAACAGGCTCACCGCGACAATGAAAAAGGCGACTGGCAACAGCGACTCGATGCGCCGCCGCGCGGCCAGGCGCAGGTCGCGCAGCAGGATCGCGATGAAGAGCGACCTCACGGGGCGGCCGCGGCGGCTGTCGATGTGGATGTCGATGCCGACTCGCGCGCAGGCGCCGCGGCATCGAGGTCGAGCACCCTTGGCGTTGGCGACTGCAGGCTCAAGGGCTGGTGGCTGGTGAGCAGGGTCGCACCGCCGCCGCCGGCATGCTCAGCAAGCAGGCTGTTCAATGCGACGATGCCGCTGTCGTCGAGCGCATCAAAGGGTTCGTCGAGCAGCCACAGTCTGGCTGCACCGGGCAGCGCCAGCCGCGCCAATGCAACCCGGCGGCGCTGGCCCTGGCTCAGCGTGCGCACCGGCGCATCGGCGCGCGAGGCGACACCGAGCCGGCGCAGCGCCTGCAACAACGTCATGCGATCGGGCGCGCCAGCGCCGTGAAGCCGGGCCAGAAAACTCAAGCTCTCGACCGCGCTGAGGTCGTCCTTGAGCGCATTGCCGTGGGCGACGTAGGCCAGCTGCCGGCGCCAGGCGGTGCCGGCTTTGGCGGTTGGCGCACCGTCGATTTCGATGACCCCTTCTTCGGGCGACGCCAGCCCGGCAAGCAGCCGCAGCAGGGTGGTCTTGCCACAGCCGTTGCGGCCGCGCAGCCAGACGATATCGCCCGCGTTGAGGCTGAAATCAAGGCCGCTGAAGAGGCGCCGGTCGCGGCGGGGGGCCGGCCCCGCCCGCCCGTTGCAAAGCGGCGGGACCCGGCTCAATGGGGGCCCCCCAAGCCCGGGGGCGCGCCCCCCCCCGCCGGAAACCCCCGCGCGCGGCCCCCGGGGCGCAATTGGGGGTGGTGGGCGG
>JANOKR010000144.1:0-1999 GCA_031419315.1 Betaproteobacteria bacterium | reverse complement strand
CCCAACGCGCTGGCCAACCTGAAACGCGCGCTCGACCTAGGCGTTGAAGTTATCGTCGGCAACCCTCATTTCGAGCCCACTTACGAACAAGGCACGCAGAGCATCACGCTGCTGTGCGAACTCGCCGCAGCGCGTGGCCTGGCCGTCGATATGCACTGCGACGAAAGTGACGACCCCCATTCGCGGCACATCGAAACGCTGGCCTTCGAGACGCAACGCCTCGGGTTGCAGGGGCGCGTCACCGGCTCGCACCTGACGTCGATGCATTCGATGGACAACTACTACGCCAGCAAGCTGATCCCGCTGATTGCCGAAGCGGGGGTGCATGTGGTCGCCAACCCGCTGATCAATATCACGCTGCAAGGGCGCCACGACAGTTATCCCAAACGCCGCGGCATGACGCGCGTGCCGGAGCTGATGGCCGCCGGCGTGAACGTCGCGTTCGGCCACGACTGTGTCATGGACCCCTGGTATGCACTCGGCTCGGCCGACATGCTCGAGGTCGCGTCGATGGGCCTGCATGTCGCGCAGATGACCGGCCAGGCCGCGATGCGCGCCTGCTTCGACGCCGTGACGGTGAACGCGGCGCGTGTCCTTGGTTTGCAAAGGTTTGGCATCGCGCCGGGTTGCCGCGCCGATCTGGTGCTGCTGCAGGCGCGCTCGCCGGTCGAGGCGCTGCGCTTGCGTGCGCCACGCCTGCTCGTGGTGCGTGGCGGCGAGGTGATCGCCCGCTCACCGCATCAAGCGACCGCGCTGCATCTGGCCGGCCGGCCGGCGCGCGTGGATTTCACGCGACAGCCCTGAGGCCGGCGCCATCTAAAATGGCCGACAACAGGGACGAGACCAAGAACACCATGAAACTGATCGGCGCGTTGACCAGCCCCTATGTGCGCAAAGTGCGCATCGTGATGGCCGAGAAAAAACTCGACTGCCAGCTTGAGCTTGAAGATGTCTGGGCCAGCGACGAGATGCTCAAGTCCAATCCGCTGGGCAAGGTGCCTTGCCTGGTGATGGAAGGCGGCGAAGCGGTTTTTGATTCGCGTGTCATCGTCGAGTACCTCGACACGCTGTCGCCGGTCGGCAAGCTGATCCCGGCATCGGGCCGCGAGCGTGTTGAGGCCCGCACCTGGGAAGCGCTGGCTGACGGTGTGCTCGATGCGAGCATCCTGGCGCGCCTTGAAGCCACCTGGAAAGGCCGCAGCGATGCCCAGCGCTGCCCCGCCTGGATCGACCGCCAGATGAGCCGCGTGCAGGCCGCGCTGGCCGCGATGAGCAAGGGCCTGGGCGACAAACCCTGGTGCGGCGGGATCCACTTTTCGCTGGCCGATATCGCCGTCGGCTGCGCGCTCGGTTATCTGGACTTCCGCTTCGCGCATATCGACTGGCGCAGCGCGCATCCGAACCTGGCCCGCCTGAGCGAGAAGCTCGCGGCGCGCCAGTCGTTCATCGATAGCGCGCCGCCGGCGGCTTGACGGACCGAGGCCCCGACCGGGCCAGGCGCGGTTTCAGACCGCTGCCAGCGGCCCCTGAAACTCGATCTGCAAACCGTCGGGGCCGACCAGAAAACACTGCTCGATCTCGGTGCCGGGCACCGGCACGGTGGCGCACACATGGCCGAGCGATGCCAGGTGCTGCAGTTGCACGCCGAGGTCGTCATAGCGGAAAGCGACATGGTCGACGGCACCGGCCGCGCCCAACGTGTTCTGCGCCGCGATGAGGTGCACCACGGCGCGCCCGGTCTCGTCGTAGAGCCAGGCGCCGGGGAAAGCAAACGGCGGCCGCGCGCCGGGCCGCAGCCCGACCACCGATTGCAGAAAATCACTCGTCGCCTGCACATCGGTGCAGCGGACATTGACATGGTCGAGTCGCATCATGGCGCCATCGTCGCGGGCCGCCACAACCGCGTCAAGCGGCTTGTGACGTGCCTCGGGCGGCGCTTGATATCGCGCCGCCCTGGCTCTGCAACCGTGCAGGTTTCTTGACATTTTTCCAGGATATA
>JANOKR010000143.1:0-2194 GCA_031419315.1 Betaproteobacteria bacterium | reverse complement strand
TCGGCACGACCCTCAGCGCCGACACCAGCACCGTCGCTGATGCCGACGGCCTGGGTGTCTTCGCCTACCAATGGACGCGCGATGGCAGCCCCATCGTCGGCGCGGTGGCATCAACGTACAGCCTGGTCGCCGCTGACCTGGGCGCGGTCATTCGCGCAGTCGTCAACTACACCGATGCCCGCGGCACGCCGGAGTCGCTGACCAGCGCGCCGACGGCACCTGTTGGTGGCACCAACAGCCCGGCCCAGGGCAGCCCGACGATCAGCGGTACCGTCACCGAGGACCAGATCCTCACGGCCAACACCAGCGGCATCAGTGACCCCAACGGCCTGGGTGCCTTCAGTCATCAGTGGCTGCGCGCTGGAGCACCGATCGCTGGTGCGACAGCAACAAGCTACACGCTGGGCGACGCCGATGTCGGCCAGCTCATCTCGCTGCGCGTAAGCTTCACCGACGGCCTGGGTTTTGCAGAGTCGATAACGAGCGCTGCTACCGCCCCCGTTGCCAACGTCAACGACGCGCCATCGGGCGCGGTCACGGTCAGCGGCACCGCGACCGAAAATCAGATCCTCACTGCCAACACCGCGGGTATCACCGACGCCGACGGCCTTGGCGCATTCAGCTACCAGTGGCTGCGCGATGGCGAGATCATCGTTGGCGCGACATCGAGCACACGCACGCTCGATGACCCCGACGTCGGCACACGGGTCAGTGTTCGAGTGACGTACACCGATGCCCAAGGTACGCCCGAGGCGCGGGCAAGCGCGGCCAGCGCCATCGTCACCAACGTCAATGACCTGCCCGCCGGCAGCGTCACCGTCGCTGGCACCGCAGCCATCGGCAGCACCCTGACCGCCTCCCATACGCTGGCCGACGCCGATGGCCTGGGACCTGTGAGCTGGCGCTGGCAGTCCTCGCCCAACGGCACGACCTGGACGAACGTCGTCGACCTAGGGCCGGCAACACTGGTCGTCAATGCGGCACTTGGCGGTCTGCGGCTGCGCGCGCAAGCCTTCTACAGCGATGCCCGTGGTGCTGCCGAAGTCGTCTCCAGCGCAGCCACCGCGGTTGTGCCCACGATCGCCTTCAACGTCATCAACGGCGACGCCAACAACAACACCCTGCTGGGAACCGCCGCGAATGACCAGATCAACGGCCTGAACGGCAACGACACCATCGACGGCAGCACCGGCTTCGACATGCTGATCGGCGGCGCGGGCAACGAGATCTACACGCTGGGCAATGCCGACGGCGTCGTCGAGGCCGCCGCCAGCGGCTGGGACGTGGTGCGCAGCAGCACCGTGAGCCTGGCGCTGGGCGCCAACGTCGAAGAACTCTGGCTCGACGGTGCCGCGGCGCTGGATGGCTGGGGCAACGACCTCGGCAACAACCTGCGTGGCAACGGCGCAGCCAACCGACTCTTCGGTGCCGGTGGCAACGACCAGTTTCAGGGCCTTGCCGGCAATGACACGATGGACGGTGGCGCCGGAGCCGACACATCGACCCACACCGGCCTCCTGAGCGGGTCGAGCGTCGTGCGCACCGGGGACAACGCCTACCGGGTGACCACCGGGGCCGAGGTCGACACACTCTTGAACGTCGAATTTGTCAGGTTCATTTCCGGCACAACCACAACGACCACGGCGCTGACCACCGGCGCGTTGGTCGTCAGCGACACGACGCCGGGTGCCGGCCAAACCATCGCGGCGGTCAGCACGCTGGCCAATACCCAAGCCTTGACCATCACCGCAACGCAGTGGCAGATGTTCGACGTCGGCAACTGGCTGCCGATCGCCGGCGCCACCAACGCCAACTTCACGCCCGGCACGCCCCAGGTCGGCAAGGCGTTGCGGGTGGCGCTGACCTTCACCGATCCGCTGGGTGCGGGCCAGGTCGCGCTGTCGGCAGCGACGACGCCGGTACGCGCGACCGCCATCGGCACCCTGTCGGACGGCAACGCCGGCGCCAATACCGTGGCCGAGAGTGCCGCGATCGGCACCGCGGTGGGCCTCACGGCTTTGGCCGTCGAGCCCGATGTGGTCGATACGGTGACCTACAGCCTGGACGACACAGCGGGTGGGCGGTTTGTGATCAATGGCCTGACCGGCGTGGTGACCGTCGCCGCGGCGCTGGACCGCGAGGCTTTTGCCTCGCACCAGATCACGGTGCGGGCAACGTCGAGTGATGCTTCGTT
>JANOKR010000142.1:0-7949 GCA_031419315.1 Betaproteobacteria bacterium | reverse complement strand
GGCCGCCAGGACGAAAAGCGTGGCAAGGCCTGGACGCGGGTGATCCGCGAAATCATGGTCGCCGCACGCCTGGGCGGCGGTGATGTCAGCGCCAACCCGCGGCTGCGCCTGGCGATCGAAAAAGCCAAGGCGGTGAACCTGCCGGTGGATACCGTCAAGCGCAATATCGACAAGGCCACCGGCAACCTCGAAGGTGTCAACTACGAAGAGATCCGCTACGAGGGCCGCGGCATCGGCGGCTCGGGCGTGATCGTCGACTGCATGACCGACAACCGCGTGCGCACGGTCGCCGAGGTGCGCCATGCCTTCAGCAAATATGGCGCCGGCATGGGCACCGAAGGCTCGGTGGCGTTCCAGTTCAAACACTGCGGCCAGTTTGTTTTTGCGCCCGGCACGAACGAAGACAAGGTCATGGAAGTCGCGCTCGACGCCGGTGCCGACGACGTCGTCAGTGGCGACGACGGTTCGATCGAGGTGCTGTGTGCGGCGCCGGCCTTCGAAGCCGTGAAGGCGGCGCTCGAAGCCGCCGGGCTGCAAGCCGCGGTGGCCGAGGTCACGATGCGCGCCGAAAACAATGTCGAGCTTGCCGGCGAAGATGCGCAGCGCATGCAAAAGCTGCTCGATGCGATCGAGGATCTCGACGATGTGCAGGACGTTTATCACAACGCGCTGATCGACGAGCCGGCGTGACGAAAGTGCGTGTCAAGAGGGCATGAGCAAAGTGCGCAGCGAATGAAAGTCCTCGTCATCGGCAACGGCGGTCGCGAGCATGCACTGGCCTGGAAGCTGGCGCAAAGCGAGCGTGTGCAGACGGTGTATGTCGCGCCGGGCAATGCGGGCACGGCGCTCGACGCGCGCCTGCACAACCTGCCGATCACCGACCTGACTGCACTCGCCGACTTTGCGCAGCGCGAAAAGATCGCGCTTACCGTGGTTGGCCCCGAGGCGCCGCTGGCGGCCGGCGTGGTCGACCTGTTTCGCGCCCGCGGCCTGCGCATCTTCGGCCCGACGCGGGCGGCAGCACAGCTCGAAAGCTCCAAGGCCTTCGCCAAGGAGTTCATGCAGCGCCACGGCATCCCGACCGCACTGCACGCGACCTTTACCGATGCTGCCGGGGCACACGCGCACATCGATCGGCATGGCGCGCCGACCGTCATCAAGGCCGATGGCCTGGCGGCGGGCAAGGGCGTGGTCGTGGCGATGACGGCCGCCGAGGCGCATGCGGCGATCGACGACATGTTCTCGGTCAAGAGGCTCGGCGTGGCGCTCAACGACGGCGGCGCACGGGTCGTGATCGAAGAGTTCATGGCCGGTGAAGAGGCCAGCTTCATCGTCGTCAGCGACGGGGTGCATGTCGTCGCGCTGGCCACCAGCCAGGACCACAAACGCATCGGCGACGGTGACACCGGGCCCAATACCGGCGGCATGGGCGCCTACTCGCCGGCGCCAGTGGTGACGCCGAATGTGCATGCGCGCGTGATGCACGAGATCGTGCTGCCGACGATCCAGGGTATGGCACGCGACGGCATGCCGTTCACCGGTTTTTTGTACGCCGGCCTGATGATCGACACGCAGGGCCGGCCGCGCACGGTGGAATTCAACGCCCGCCTGGGCGACCCCGAAGCGCAGGTGCTGCTGATGCGCCTGAAGAGTGATCTCTTCGAGCTGCTGATGCACGCCACCAATGGCACCCTGGACCAGGCCGAGCTGGAATGGGACCGCCATGTCGCGCTCGGTGTCGTGATGGCCGCGGCGGGTTATCCGCAAGCACCGCGCCGTGGGGACGTGATCCACGGTCTGCCGACTTCCGCCACGCAGTTCAGCCAAGCCGATGCGCAGGTTTTCCACGCCGGCACGACGGTGGACGCCGCAGGCCAGGTGCTCACCGCCGGCGGGCGGGTGTTGTGCTTGACGACGCTCGGCGACTCCACCCGCAACGCGCAGCAACGCGCCTACGATTTGCTCGGCACGGTGCACTTCGATGGCGCGCAGTGGCGCACCGACATCGGCCACCGCGCGATCAAGGCCCGATGAATTCGCCCCAGGTGATCACCGAGCGGCCGGTGCAATTGCGTGGCAGCGGTATCGCGCGGGCGATCCTCAAACTGGCCGGTTGGCAACTCGACTTCGACGGCCTGCCGGCGCGCCAGGGTGTATTGATCGTCTACCCGCACACCTCGAACTGGGACTTCCCGCTCGGCATTTTTGCCAAATGGGCGATGGGCATTCCGGTCACGTTCTGGGGCAAGGCCTCGTTGTTCAAACTGCCGCTGTTCGGCCGCTGGCTGCGCTGGATCGGTGGTGTGCCGGTAGACCGCAGCGCGCCGCAGGGCATCGTTGGCGACATGGTGATGCGCATGCGCGCGGCGCGCGACGCCGACGGTTTTTTGTGGCTGGCGCTTGCGCCAGAAGGCACCCGCGCGTCGGGCAGCGGCTGGCGCAGCGGGTTCTACCAAGTTGCAGCCGGCGCCGAGGTGCCGGTCGGTTTGGCACATCTTGATTTTGGCCGGCGGCGGGTCGGCGTCGGCAGTTACCTGCAACTGAGCGGCGACGCCGCTGCGGATATGCAGGCCATCGCTGACGCCTACGCTGCGGTCAAAGGCTGTCGCCCCGAACTGGCCGCACCGGTACGCCTGACGTGACAAGCGCATGACCACCACCAACACCATCGATACAACTGCGGTGCGCCACTACCTGCTCGGCTTGCAGCAGCGCATCGTCGCCGCGGTGCAGGCCGAAGACGGCCTGCCGTTCATCACTGACGCCTGGGCCAAGGCGCCGGGCGACAAGCTGCAGGGCGACGGCCTGACGCAGTTGCTCGAAGACGGCAACGTGATCGAGCGTGGCGGCTGCAATTTCAGCCATGTGCAAGGCGACCAGCTGCCTCCTTCGGCAAGCCAGCACCGGCCTGAACTGGCCGGTGCGCCTTGGGCAGCGATGGGGGTATCGCTGGTGATGCATCCGCTGAACCCGTATGTGCCGACGGTGCATATGAATGTGCGCCTGTTCGCGGCCTTCCCGCCCGCGCGCGACGCCGTCTTCTGGTTTGGTGGCGGCATGGACCTGACGCCGTATTACGGCTTCGAAGAAGACGCGGTGCACTTTCACCGCAGTTGCCGCGATGCCCTGGATGCTGTCGACCCGGCCCTGCATCCACGTTTCAAACGCTGGTGCGACGAGTACTTTTTTCTCAAGCACCGCAACGAGCCGCGCGGCATCGGCGGCATCTTTTTCGACGACTTCAGCGACGGCGGTTTTGAGCAAGGCTATGCACTGATGCGCAGCGTCGGCGACCGCTTCATCGATGCCTGGTTGCCGATCGTGCAGCGGCGCCGCGAGACGCCGTTTGGCGAACGCGAACGCGATTTCCAGGCCTGGCGGCGCGGCCGTTATGTCGAGTTCAACCTGGTCTGGGACCGCGGCACCCTGTTTGGCCTGCAAAGCGGCGGCCGCACCGAAAGCATCCTGATGTCGATGCCGCCGATCGTGAAATGGCGCTACGACTGGCGGCCCGAGCCGGGCTCGCCCGAGGCCCGGTTGGCCAGCGACTTTTTGCAAGCGAAGGACTGGGTTTGAGCCAACCGGGTTCGGGCGCGCGCATCGGCCCGCGCATTGGACTGTTCGGCGGCAGCTTCGACCCGCCGCATGTGGCGCATCTCGCGCTTGCGCGCACCGCCTTGCAGACCCTGGCGTTGGATGAACTGCGCTGGCTGCCGGCCGGCCAGCCTTGGCAGAAACCGCGTTCCATCACGGCGGCAGAACACCGTGACGCGATGCTTGGCGTGATGCTGCAAGCCGCTGCCGAACCGCGCTTTGTGATCGATCGCCGCGAGCTGTGCCGCCCTGGCGCGAGCTACACCATCGACACCGCGCGCGAACTGCGCTGCGAACAGCCACAAGCGACGCTGTTTCTGATCATCGGCCAGGACCAATACGCCGGCCTGCATACGTGGCGCGACTGGCAAGCGCTGTTGCAGCTGGTTGTGCTTGGCGTCGCGCAGCGCCCGGGTGTCGCCGCGCCGGTGGATGCCGATGTGCAACGCGCGGCGCAGCAGGTGGTGCCGCTGCCGATGATGGACATCGCGGCCACCGACATCCGGCGCCGCGTCTCGCAGGGCCTGCCGATCGGTGGCCTGGTGACGCCCGAGGTGGCGCGTTATATTGCTCACCACGGCCTTTATGCCAACCAACCCAAGGACGCCGCCGCGCACTGAATGGACATCCGCAAGCTGCAACGAGCCATCGTCGATGGTCTCGAAGACGTGAAAGGCCGCGATATCGTGGTCTTCAACACCGAAGCCCTGTCGCCGCTCTTTGAGCGCGTGATCATCGCCACCGGTGCCAGCAACCGACAAACCAAGGCGCTGGCAGCGAGTGTGCGCGACGCGGTCAAGGGGCGCGGCATGCAGGTGCTGGCCACCGAAGGCGAGGGCAGCGGCGAGTGGGTCATCGTCGACTGCGGCGCCGCTGTGGCGCACATCATGCAGGCCGACATCCGCGACTACTACCGCCTCGAAGAACTCTGGGGCGGCAAGAAGGTGTCGATGAAATTTGGCGAAGCCGACCGGCCGGCGGTGGCGCAGTCGGCGACTGCCGCACGCAAGGCTGCGGCACCAGCAACACCAAGGTCCGCCAAGTCCGCCAAGCCGACCAAGACAACCAAGCCGGCGAGTGTGCCGGGAGCCGCCGCCAAACGCGCCGCTGCACAGGCTGCACCCGCCAGGCGAAACGCCGCTGGCAAACCCGTGACCAGCGCACGCAAACCCGCGGCGCGGCCGGCCGCGCCAGCCGTCAACCCAGCGGCAAAGCGGGCCAACAAGCCGGCGGCAAAAAGGGCCACCAAGCCGGCGGCCAAGAAATCGGCAAACAAATCGGCAAACAAATCGGCACACAAATCGGCACACAAATCGGCACCCGCGCGCAAAGCGCCGCCGCGGTCGCGGGCCTGATCGACGATGCGGCTGATCGTGGCCGCAGTCGGGCAGCGCCAGCCGGCCTGGGCTGATGCGGCCTGGGGCGACTTTGCCAAACGCTTCCCGCCCGATTGCCATGTCGCGCTCAAGGCGGTGAAAGCCGAGCCGCGGCTGGGCAAGACCGCGGCGCAATGCATGGCCGCCGAGGCGATCCGCCTGGAAGCCGTGATAGCCAAGGGCGTGCGCCGTGTCGTGCTCGACGAACAGGGCACGCGCCGGAGCACGCAACAACTCGCCGAACGCTTGACCTTTTGGCTCGGCGACGGGCGTGATGTCGCCTTGCTGATCGGCGGCCCCGACGGGCTAAGCGCCGCGCTCAAAGCCAGCGCCGACGAGACCTTGCGCTTGTCCGACCTGACATTGCCGCACGCCTTTGCGCGGGTGCTGCTGGTGGAGGCGCTGTACCGGGCCTGGTCACTCGGCAACCGCCATCCGTACCATCGCGAATAGAACCGCGATTGAGGCCGCGAATGAAACCGCAACATGACTTCGTCTGGCTCGCCTCGCAGAGCCCGCGCCGGCGTCAACTGCTCGACCAGATCGGTGCCGCCCATCAATTGCTGCTGCCCGATGCCGATGAGGATGCCGAGGCGCTGGAGGCCACGCGCAGCGGCGAGCTGCCCGCCGACTACGTGTGCCGCGTCACCCGCGCCAAGCTCGACGCAGCGCGCTTGCGCCTGCTGCGCCGCGGCCTGGCCGCTGCGCCGGTGCTCTGTGCCGACACCACGGTGGCGATCGGCCGGCGCATCCTGGGCAAACCCGCCGATGCGGCCGAGGCCACCGCGATGCTCGCGGCGCTGTCGGGTCGATCACATCGGGTGCTGAGCACGGTGGCGGTCGGCGCCGGCCGGCAGTCGCGATCATTGACGACGACGTTGACGATGCCGTTGACAATGACCTTGACGAGCATCACCCGGGTGCGCTTCGCGCGGCTGCCGGCGGCAACGATCGATGCTTACGTCAACAGCGGCGAACCCTTCGGCAAGGCCGGGGCCTACGCGATCCAGAGTGCGCTGGCCGGCTGGATCGAACAGATCGATGGCAGCTACAGCGGCGTGATGGGCTTGCCGCTCTTCGAGACCGCGCAACTGCTGCGCCGGGCCGGTGTGCGTCTGGCGCTACCCTAGACTGCGCCATGGCGAATCAAGACATCCTTATCAACTGGGCACCGCAGGAGACGCGCGTCGCGGTGATCGAAAACGGCGCCGTGCAGGAGCTGCACGTCGAGCGCACGCTTGAGCGCGGGCTGGTTGGCAATATCTATCTTGGCAAGGTCTCGCGGGTGCTGCCCGGCATGCAAAGTGCCTTCATCGATATCGGGCTGGACCGCGCCGCGTTTTTGCATGTCGCCGACCTGCACCCGCCTAACGGCGCAGGTAAGCGGCTCGACGATGTGCCCGCGGTGCCGATCGAGCGGCAGGTCTTCGAAGGTCAGACGCTGACGGTGCAGGTCGTCAAGGACCCGATCGGCACCAAGGGCGCGCGGCTGACAACCCAGGTCAGCATCGCCGGGCGCATGCTGGTCTACCTGCCGCAGGACAACCACCTGGGCATCTCGCAGAAGATCGGCTCGGTCGAAACCCGAGAACTGCTGCGTGCCAGACTGCTGGCACTGGTCGGGCGGCCTGAAGACGGCGGCGGTGGTGGTTTCATCCTGCGCACCAACGGCGAAGAGGCCAGCGATGCCGAACTCGGCGACGATATCGCCTACCTGCGCAGGGCCTGGAGCCTGGTCCGTGAACGCGCCATCTCGCAGCCGCCGGGAACCTTGCTGCACCAGGACCTGAGCCTCATCGAACGCGTGCTGCGCGACCTGACGACCGAGGCCACGCAGTCGATCCGCATCGACTCGAAGATGCAGGTCGATGCGCTACAGGTCTTTGGCCGCACCTACATGCCCGCGGTCACGGCCAAGCTCGAGCACTACAAAGGCGAGCGGCCGATCTTCGATCTCTTTGGCATCGAAGAGGACGTGACCCGCGCGCTGGCGCGGCGGGTCGAACTCAAGAGCGGCGGTTATCTGATCGTCGACCAGACCGAAGCCCTGACGACGATCGACGTCAACACCGGTGGTTTTGTCGGCGCAAGAAATTTCGACGATACGATTTTTAAGACCAACCTCGAAGCTGCCGGTGCGATCGCGCGCCAACTGCGCCTGCGCAACCTGGGCGGCATCATCATCGCCGACTTCATCGACATGACGCGCGACGACCACCAGGCCGCGGTACTCGCCGAGTTGCGCAAACAACTTGCACGCGACCGCACGAAGACGACGGTGAGCGGCTTCACCCAGCTCGGGCTGGTCGAGATGACACGCAAGCGCACCCGCGAGAGCCTGGCCCACATGCTGTGTGAAGCCTGCCCCACCTGCGACGGCCGCGGCCAGGTCAAGACCGCGCGCAGCGTGTGTTATGACATCCTGCGCGAGATCCTGCGCGAAGCGCGCCAGTTCAACCCGAAGGAATTTCGTGTCATCGCCAGCGCCGCGGTGGTCGAGATGCTGCTCGACGAAGAGAGCGTGCACCTGGCGGGGCTGAGCGAGTTCATCGGCCGGCCGATTTCGCTGAGCGCGGAGCCGGGGATGAATCCGGAGCAGTACGACATCGTGTTGATGTAGCAGTTCAGGGGGTCTCGCGAGGTCCCGATCGCCGTACGCGCGGCCCTATGAAGCTTTGGTGGGCGCCAAGATTGGGCGTAAATGGGCGTAAATGGGCGTAAGAATGGCGTACCATGACTGGCGATGATCCAGACCGCCGCCATCCAGATCACGCCCGAGATTCTGAGCCTCGTCGCCGGCATCGACGAGTTCAAGGGCGCTTGGCGCGCACTGGGCACGCTGGCACCTGATCGGCTGTCCGCGCTGCTGAGGGTGGCCACGATCGAGAGCATCGGCTCGTCCACCCGGATCGAAGGCAGCAGGCTGTCCGACCGCGAGGTGGAATGCCTGCTGGCTAGGCTGCAGATCCAGAAGTTCAG
>JANOKR010000141.1:0-5460 GCA_031419315.1 Betaproteobacteria bacterium | reverse complement strand
ACCGCGAGCGGCATCACGGTGCCACCCTCGAACATGAAAAAACCAAGTGTGACAAACCCCATGTGTGCAATCGACGAATAGGCGACCAGCTTTTTCATGTCGGTCTGCACCAGCGCAACGAGGCCGATATAGACCACCGCGATCAGGCTCAAGGTGATCATCAGGCCCGACCATTCGTGGCTCGCGTCGGGTGCGATCGGCAGCGAAAACCGCAAGAAGCCGTAGGCGCCAAGCTTGAGCATGATTGCCGCCAGCACCACCGAGCCGCCGGTGGGCGCTTCGACGTGGGCATCGGGCAACCAGGTGTGCACCGGCCACATCGGCACCTTGACCGAAAACGCGGCGAGGAAGGCAAAGAAGATCAGCGTCTGCGTTGACAGCGGCAGCGGCAGCTTGTGCCAGGTCAGGATGTCGAAGCTGCCACCCGACTTGAAGTACAGATAGACCAGCGCGACCAGCATCAGCAACGAGCCGAGCAGCGTGTAGAGGAAAAACTTGAACGCCGCATAGACCCGCCGCGGCCCGCCCCAGACGCCGATGATGATGTACATCGGGATCAGCGTGGCTTCGAAGAAGACGTAGAACAGCATGCCGTCGAGGGCGCTGAATACACCGACCATCAGGCCGGACAGGATCAGGAACGCGCCCATGTACTGGTTGACCCGTTCGGTGATCACCTCCCAGGCGGAGATGACGACGATGACGGTGATGAAGGCAGTCAACGGCACAAACCACACCGAGATGCCGTCCACGCCGAGGTGGTAGCGCATATTGAAGCGCCCGATCCAGGGCAGGACCTCGGTGAACTGCATCGTCGCCGTGCCGATATCGAAATAAAGCACCAGCGGCAAGGTGACGATGAAGCCGGCCACTGCACCGACCAGCGCCATCCAGCGCGCGGCCTGCGCCTGTTCATCGCGGCCCAGCGCGAGCAGCAGCGTGCCCACCGCAATCGGCAGCCAGATGGCTACGCTCAAGAGACCCATCGTTGTTGCTCCGCCTGCGCTTTGTTTGTTGTTAGTTGTGGTGGTGGCGGCTGCATCAGCGCGCGAGCACGCGGCTGAGGAAGGGCCAGAGTTGCCAGGTCAGCAGGCCGAAAACACCAAGCACCATGACCAGCGCGTAGGAATACAGATAACCGGTCTGCATGCGCCGCGCCAAGCCAGCGACCACACCGACGGTGCGCGCCGAGCCGTTGATCAGGCCGTCGATGACGGCTTCGTCGCCACCCTTCCACAGGCCCCGGCCAAGCAGGCGTGCGCCAGCGGCGAGCACATGCTCGTTGAACCAGTCCATGTAGTACTTGTTCTCGAGCAGGCGCACGATCGGGCTGAAGGTGCGCGCGATGGCTGCCGGGATCGAAGGCTGCTTCAGGTAGAACCACCAGGCCGTCGCCACGCCAGCCACCGCCAGCCACAGCGGCACGGTTTGCAGGGAGTGCATCGCCATGCCGGCAGCGCTGTCGAAGTGAGATGCCAGCTCTTTCATCGCCGGGTGGCGCGCAATGTCGTTGACGATCGAATCCTTGAAGAAGTCGCCAAACAACATCGGCTGAATCGTCAGGTAGCCGATGACCACCGACGGGATCGCCAGCAGCACCAGCGGCAGGGTCACGACCCAGGGGGACTCGTGCGGGACGTGCGGTGCGTGTGGTGCATCGGGCGCGTGGTGGTGATCTTCATCTTGATGGTCGTGTGCGCCAGGGAACGGTTTATGCCGAAAGTTCTCTTTGCCATGGAAGACCAGGAAGTACATCCGGAACGAATAAAACGCGGTCACGAAAACACCGGCGACAACTGCGAAGTATGCAAAGCCCGCGCCCGGCAGCGTGCTCGCATGCACCGCTTCGATGATGCTGTCCTTGCTGTAAAAACCGGCAAAAAACGGCGTGCCGATCAGGGCCAGCGAACCGAGCAGCGATGTGATCCAGGTCACGCGCATGTACTTGCGCAGGCCGCCCATATTGCGGATGTCCTGGTCGTGGTGCATGCCGATGATTACCGAGCCGGCGGCCAGGAACAGCAGCGCCTTGAAGAAGGCATGCGTCATCAGGTGGAACACCGCCACCGAATACGCCGACGCGCCGAGCGCCACCGTCATATAGCCGAGCTGGCTCAGCGTGGAGTAGGCGACGACCCGCTTGATGTCGTTCTGGATGATGCCCAGGAAGCCCATGAACAGCGCCGTGATGGCGCCGATGATCAGCACAAAATTTAGCGCGGTGTCACTCAGTTCGAACAGCGGCGACATGCGCGCGACCATGAAGATGCCGGCCGTGACCATCGTCGCGGCGTGGATCAGCGCGCTGATCGGCGTCGGGCCTTCCATCGAGTCGGGCAGCCAGACATGCAGCGGGAACTGCGCGCTCTTGCCCATCGCGCCGATGAACAGGCAGATGCAGATCACGGTGATCAACATCCATTCGCTGCCGAAGTAGCTGCCGGGGAAAACGATCTTCGCCAACGCACCACCCTGGGCAAAAGCCTCGGCGTAGTTCAGCGTGCCGGCATAGGCCACGACCAGGCCGATGCCCAGGATGAAGCCGAAGTCGCCGACCCGGTTGACGATGAACGCCTTCATGTTGGCGAAGACCGCCGTCGGCCGCTTAAACCAGAAGCCGATCAGCAGGTACGACACCAAGCCGACCGCTTCCCAGCCAAAAAAGAGCTGCAGGAAGTTGTTGCTCATCACGAGCATCAACATCGAAAAAGTGAACAGCGAGATGTAGGCAAAAAAGCGCTGGTAACCGTCGTCCTCGGCCATGTAGCCGATGGTGTAGATGTGCACCATCAGCGAGACGAACGTGACCACGACCATCATCATCGCGGTCAGGCCGTCGACGAGAAAACCGACCTCCATCTTCAGGCTGCCGACGACCATCCATTCGTAGATGGTGGCGTTGAAACGCGCACCGTCGATCGCCACCTGCTGCAGCACGAGCGCCGAGCAGATGAACGAGATCAGCACGCCGAGGATGGTGACGGTATGCGCGCCGCGCCGGCCGACCTGTTTGCCGGCGAGGCCAGCGATCAGCGCCCCGGCGAGTGGCGCCAGTGCCACCGTCAGCAGCATGTTTTGCGAAATGGTCGATGACATCGCCGGCTCAACCCTTCAGCGTATTCAACTGGTCCACCGCGATCGTGGCGCGGTTGCGGAACAGCACGACCAAAATCGCCAGCCCGATGGCTGACTCCGCGGCGGCCACGGTGAGGATGAAAAAGACAAACACCTGGCCGGCCATGCGGTCGGCCTCAAGTGGCAGGTAGTGCGAGAAGGCGATGAAGTTCAGGTTCACCGCGAGCAGCATCAGCTCGATCGCCATCAGCAGCACGATCAGGTTGCGGCGGTTCAGAAAGATGCCCAGCACCGACAGCGCAAACAGGATGCCGCCGAGCGACAGGTAGTGACCCAGGGTGATCGGCCCTAAACTCATTTCTGCCCCTCCCCGCTGCTGCCCGCGGCCTTGGGCAGTGAGGGCAGTTCCACCGTCGGCGCCATCTTGACCAGACGCACGCGGTCGGCCTTCTTGGCCTTGATCTGTTCAGAAGCGTCCATCGCCTTGCTGTCCTTGCGTTTGCGCAGCGTGAGCGCGATCGCAGCGATGATGGCCACCAGCAGCAGCACCGCCGCGAGCTGCAGCGGGTAGAGGTACTCGGTATAGAGCTCGATACCCAAGGCCTTGGTATTGCCCATCTTCAGCGTCGCGGCATCGGCCACCGGCGCGGTGCGGATATCGAAGCCGGTGGTCAGCACCAGCGCCATCTCCAGCGCGATCAGTGCGCCGACCAGGCCGGCGAGCGGAAAGTGTTTCCAGAAACCCTCGCGGAAGCTGTCGGTATTGATGTCCAGCATCATCACGACGAAAAGAAACAGCACCATCACCGCACCGACATAAACGAGCACCAGCGTGATCGCCAGAAATTCGGCCTCGAGCAGCATCCAGACACAGCTTGCGCTGAAAAACGCGAGCACCAGGAACAGCGCCGCATGCACCGTGCTGCGCGCGGTGATGACGCGAAATGACGCGCCCAGCAGCACGGCCGAGAAGACGTAAAAGAGCGCGGTGGTCGTATTCATGAAAGTGCGGGGTCGGCGGTCGGCGGTCGGGGCTCAGGGCGGCGCGGTTTTAGCGGTAGCGCGCATCGGCCTCGCGGCTGGCGGCGATTTCTTTTTCATAGCGGTCGCCAACGGCGAGCAGCATGTCCTTGGTGAAATACAGGTCGCCGCGTTTTTCGCCGTGGTACTCGAAGATGTGGGTTTCGACGATCGAGTCGACCGGGCAGCTTTCTTCGCAGAAGCCGCAGAAGATGCATTTGGTCAGGTCGATGTCGTAGCGTGTCGTGCGCCGCGAACCGTCGTCACGGACTTCGGATTCGATCGTGATCGCCAGCGCTGGGCAGACCGCTTCGCAGAGCTTGCAGGCGATGCAGCGCTCTTCGCCGTTTTCGTACCGGCGCAGCGCGTGCAGGCCACGGAAGCGTGGGCTCTGCGGTGTCCGCTCCTCGGGGAACTGGACCGTGATCGACTTCGACAAAAAATGGCGGCCGGTCAGGGCCATGCCCTTGAACAACTCGATGAGCATGAAGCTCTGCAGGACGTCTTTGACAGCCATGGTGCTACCGCGTCATTTCCAGATATTGAGAGGCGACTGGATCCACAGGCCGACAACGACCAGCCAGACCAGCGTGACGGGGATAAAAATCTTCCAGCCCAGACGCATGATCTGGTCGTAGCGAAAGCGCGGGAAGGTCGCGCGCACCCAGAGGAACATCGTCGCGACGCAGAAGACCTTGATGCCCAGCCAGATCCAGCCCGGGATGAAATCGAGCACGGCAAAAGGCGATAGCCAGCCGCCCAAAAACATCAGCACGCACAACATCGATACCAGGATCATGTTGGCGTATTCGGCCAGGAAGAACATCGCAAACGACATGCCCGAGTACTCGATCATGTGGCCGGCGACGATCTCGGATTCACCCTCGACAACGTCGAACGGATGGCGGTTGGTCTCGGCCAAGCCGGCGATGAAATAGACGACGAAGATCGGCAGCAGCGGCAGCCAGTTCCACGACAGCACGCCGACACCCATGTCGGCAAAGATGCCCTTGTTCTGGACCATCACGATGTCGGTGATATTCATGCTCGCCGACACCATCAACACGACGACGAGCGCGAAGCCCATCGCGATTTCGTAGCTGACCATTTGCGCCGACGCACGCAGCGCGCCGAGGAAGGCGTATTTCGAGTTCGACGCCCAGCCGGCGATGATGACGCCGTAGACCTCCATCGAGGTGATCGCCATCAGGAACAGCAGGCCGGCGTTGATATTCGCCAGCGCGACATCGGGGCCGAACGGGATCACGGCCCAGGCCGCCAGCGCCGGCATGATGGTCAGCACCGGCCCCAAGAAAAACAGGCCCTTGTTGGCCGCGGTCGGGCGGATGATCTCTTTGAAGATCA
>JANOKR010000140.1:0-24702 GCA_031419315.1 Betaproteobacteria bacterium | reverse complement strand
GCCCACCGAGTGGGTGCGTTCCTACCTGACGACAGGCGGCCTTTCTGGCGGCAACAACGCCACCGCCAAGCGCGGCTGGAACATCGTGATCCCGACCTCGGTGGATGCCTCGTCTGAACTGCGCAAGCTGCATGTCTGCCGTCGGGTCGAGGGCTCGGGCACGCAGGCAGCGTCGAATGCCTTCTTCGCCTACAACCCGTGCAACGCGGGCACTGGCGCGTTGTCCCCATTGAACATCGCAGCCAACCCGGGCCAGCCTGGAGTGGCCGGCACGATCGCAGCGTTGAACGGCACCTATGTCAACGAGAACTCGAGCGCGGGCAACGTCGAGGCCTGCATGAACAACGTGGATGCAGTCGCAGGCGCCTACGGCCTGGCGGTGCTCGGCCGCGAAGTGAACCCGCGCCGCCTGAACAACGCCGGCATCGAGGTCGGCAACTACCGCTTCGTCAAGCTCGACGGCATCGCCCCGGTGCGCGCCGAGGCCCAAGCCGGCAACTACCCGTTTGTCTACGAAGCCACGATGCAGTGGAACAAGACAGTGGTCCCGGCGGGCTCGGACAAGGACGCGTTCCTGCGTGAGCTGCGCACCGAGATCGGCTCCCCGGTCGCGCTGGCCGTGGTGGACAGCAACACGCAGCAAGGTGTGATGGCACCGCCCGCCGCTTACGCCGGTGCTTACCTGAGCCAGGTGGGCGTGAACGCGCAGTTTGCGTCGCGTGTGGCACGCGTCAACAACAACAGCTGCGCACCGATCCGCATCGTCAAGTGATGCCGGACCGCTTGCCGCGCTGCGCCTGAAGCAGCGCGCAACGATGCGCAGGGGTGTTGTTCGCAATGCCCCTGCGCTTTTTCCGTTTTCTGGCAGCGCCCCTGCGGGCGCTGCTTTCGAGGAGTGTTGAGCGATGTTGTGCAGACCCCATTCTTCGGGCGCCCTGGGCCGCCGCGTTGGCCTCTCGCGCCTGCTCTCGCACCTGCGCTCCCACCTGCGCTCCCACCTGCTCTCGCACCTGCCTTCCTACCGCGGCCTGCGCTGGCCATCACGATGGCTGTCCCGCCTGTCTGCGGCTGGTGTTTGTGCCCTGGCGACTCTGCTGGCCGTGCCCACCCAAGCGGCGATCTCGATGCTCGATGACGCCGAACTCTTTCTCGTGATCTGGGATCCGGTCGGCGAATCGTCCTACGTGCGCGACCTGGGCGTGAGCGTGAACTCGTTCTTCACGCAGGCACAGGCTGACGCCGGTTACCAGAGTTTTTTTCCGCGCCTGACAGTTGCCGGCGACCCCCGCTTCCAGAAGCTGCTCAACGGCGTCGCTCCGGCCGCGCAGCAGCACAACCTGGCCGCGGTGCCGTTCAGTGCCGAGTCCCCGTTCGGCTTTGCGGCCAGCAATCTGAAAGACCGGCTGCGCTGGGCCGTGCTCGCGGTCGACAGTGACGGTTTCGACTACCCGGACCTGCGCCTCTTCCACACGCTGGAGCAGGGCCCTGGCGACGGTAGGCTGAACCCGAGCTACGGTGCGCTGAGCACCTTGAACAACGCCAATCTCTCGGTCAGCATAACCCCGATGGCCACGACGCTGGTGATCGCGCTGAATGGTGGTGCCCCCGATGGTGGTGACGACAACACCCATGTGCGCGACGGCCTGTCGACCAACTATGCGGCCAACGGCAGCAGCATCACGCTCAAGGGAATGTCCGGTTACTTCGATGCGCCGCAGACCGAGTTCTACCGCTTGAGCACTGCCGCAGGGGTACCAGTGACCAATGCAGTCGGCAGGTCGTCCTGGTTCTACTTCACGCTGCCCAGCAGCACCGACGACACCGAGCGCGTGCTGATCGACGAATTCGACAACCTCACCGCCGACGGCTACTGGGGCCTGGACCAGGACCCCATCGATGGCGCCTTTGTCCTCAGCTTCACGATCGAAGGCAACGCCACCGCGGCCGCGCTGCGC
The DNA here is from genome assembly GCA_031419315.1 of Betaproteobacteria bacterium. Classification (GTDB taxonomy): domain Bacteria; phylum Pseudomonadota; class Gammaproteobacteria; order Burkholderiales; family Burkholderiaceae_C; genus Rubrivivax. The sequence goes on along the minus strand of JANOKR010000140.1, from coordinate 22,747 downwards.
CTGCGCGAGTTTGCGGCCGGCATCGGCCGTACCGAGGCGGGTGGCGGCTGGCGCGTGCGGCGGCTGCACGGCGTGGCGGCCCTGGGGCTGGAAACGGGTGCCGGCTTCTCGCGCCGTTCGCTCGATGGCGCCGCGGCCGCCCCGAGCCTGTCACTCACCTTGCCAACCAGCCCGGTGCCCGAGCCGCGGACCTGGGCGCTCTGGCTGGCCGGTCTCGCAGCGCTTGGCGCGTGGGCGCGCCAGCGGCGCCGTGCATGACGGTCGGGCGCCTCGGTACCGTCTTGCGCATGGCCCTTTTGGACCATGCCCGTTCACGGATGCTTCACGCCCGGTGACCAGACTATCCCCATGCTTTGCGCGACGATCATGACCCGTGTGCTGGTGGGCTTTGGTGCCGCTGCGGCCTGGCATGCGTCTGCGCAAACCGCACAAACCGCGCAAACCGCACCCGCAGCGCCCACACCCTCACCATCAGCCGCCCCGGCCGCCGCCGAGCTGCGCTTCGCGATCCACGAGTTCGAGATCGAAGGCAACAGCGTGCTTGGCGCGCTCGCGGTCGAGGCGGCCGTGCTGCCGTTCATGGGTGACAACCGCAGCATGGCCGATGTCGAGGCCGCGCGCGCCGCACTCGAGAAGGCCTACCAGACCGCCGGCTACCTGACGGTTTTTGTCGATGTGCCGGAGCAGCGGATCGACGAAGCCGTGGTGCGCCTGGCCGTCACCGAAGGCCGCATCGAACGGCTGCGGGTCACCGGCTCGCGCTACTACGACCAGGGCCGCATCCTGGCGCAGCTGCCGGCACTCGCCACCGGTGGTGTGCCCAACTTCAACGCCGTGCAACAGCAGATCAGTGCTCTCACGCGCGAAGAGCGGCGGGTGCAGCCGGTCCTGCGCCCCGGCTTCGAGCCCGGCACGGTAGAGGTCGAACTCAAGGTCACCGACCAATTGCCGTTGACCGCGGGCGTCGAGCTGAACAACCGCCACGCCGCGGACACCGACCCCTGGCGCTTGCAGGCCACGCTGCGTTACGGCAACTTGTTCCAGCGCGACCATGGCCTGGCGGTGACCTTCATCACCGCGCCGCGCGAGCCTTCGCAATCGATGGTGCTGGTCGCCAACTACAGCCTGCCGCTCGATAGGGGTTGGTCATTTGTCGGTTATGCCCTGGCATCCGACAGCGTCGTCGAGCCGCTCGGCGCGACGCAGGTGATCGGCAAGGGCAACACCATCGGCGCTCGCTGGCTGCATGGCAGCGCCACCGCCGATGCATCCCACACCTGGGGTTTTGGTTTCGACTTCAAGAACGTCAAGGAGCGTGTCGTCGCTGGCAGCGACACGCTGGCCACGCCGCTGCGCTACGCGCCGCTGCAATGGAGCTACGCCGGCAACTGGCCCGGCCGCGACACGTCGTGGAGCTTGACCTCCAGCTTCGTCGGCGCGCTGCGCAACTGGCTGCAAAGGCGCGTGGATTGCCCCGGCAACATCGGCCCAGTGGACCAGTTCGCGTGCAAGCGCGAGGGTGCCGACGGCGGGTTTGCCTACTGGCGTGGCGACCTGCGCCACACCCGCCGCGTGGCCGGCATCCCGGGCGACTGGTCGGCACGCCTGGCCTGGCAGGTGGCGACACAGCCGCTGGTATCGGCTGAGCAGTTTGCGGCCGGTGGCGCCGAGACCGTGCGCGGGTATCTCGAAGCCGAGGCCAGTGGCGACTCGGCGCTGCTCGGCTCGCTCGAATGGCGCAGCCAGAATCTCGCGCCGGCTTCAGGCTTTGTCACCAGCGTGCAGAGCATCGCGTTTGTGGACCTTGCACGCACCCGCCTCAGCCGCGCCGCGGCCGGCCAGCCCGCGCGCGTGCCACTGGCGGGTGTGGGCTTCGGGCTGCGGGTGCGCGCCGCGCCGCAGTGGACGGGCGAGGCCGATATCGCCTGGTCGCAGAAGTCGACCAAGGTGAGCCCGGCCGGTGACGCGCGGCTGCACGTTCGCCTGGCGGGCCAGTTCTGATGCTTGCCAGCCGATCACGATCAGCCGCCGCCCGCGGCACCTTGCCGGCATTGCGGCCGATGGTGCTGGCGCTGGCATCGGCCTGGCCGCTGTTGTGCATCTCGCAGGCCCTGCCGCGCCCGGCGCTGCTGGCACCGCAGACGGTGCCGGTGCCCGCCAACGTATGGCGTGTATTGGGCAGCGGCGCCGCCGCGCCGGTGAATACGCCAGTGTTGACGGGTGCCCGCGCGGGTGGTGTCGACCAGGTCATCGACCAGAGCAGCGCGCGGGCGATCTACGAATGGCGGCGCTTTGATATCGGCGCGCGCAGCAGCGTCACCTTCAACCTGCCATCGGCCACCGCGAGTGCGCTCAACCGGGTGACGAATGGGCGGGATGGCAGCGACCCGAGTGCGATCTTTGGCCGCCTGCAATCGAACGGCCAGATTTACCTCATCAACCCGAATGGCATCCTGTTCGGGCCTGAAGCGCGAGTCGATGTCGGCTCGCTGATCGCGAGCACGTTGAACCTCAGCGATGCGGATTTCCTGACCAGCCTGAACAACCGCGTGCTTGGCACCGGCGCTGCGTTCACGCGTGAAGGCCGGCCCGAGGAGGTGATCGACCCGCGCAACTTTGTGCGCATCGACACCGGCGCCGAGCTGCGCAGCGCCGAGGGCGGCCGAATCTTCTTGTTTGCACAGCGGGTTGAAAACGCCGGCCGCATCGAAAGCCCGGGTGGACAGGTCGCGCTCGGTGCGGGCACCGAGGTCTACCTGAAGCTGCCGACGACCGAGGCGATTTACGCCTCCGAGGTGAACCCCGATGTGCCTGCCCTGCGCGGCCTGCTGGTTGAGGTGGGCCACGCGGCGGCAGGCGCAGCCGGGGCGACCACCGGCAGCGTGGCCAACCTGGCCGGCGGTGTCATCGCCACGCCGCGTGGCAATACCACCCTCGTGGGCATGGCCGTCAACCAGGCCGGCCGCATCAGTGCCACCACCGGCGTGGCCGAGAACGGCTCGGTGCTGCTGCTGGCACAAGGCGGCACACGCGACATCAGCAACACCAGCAGCCCCTTGTACAAGCGGCCGCAGCAGGCCGGCACGCTGGTGCTTGGGCCGGGCAGCCGCATCGACATCACACCCGACCGTGGCGCGGCGGCCGATAGCCCGGCGCAGACATCCGACGACAACGCCACTTTTGTGGCGTCCCGCATCGAGCTCGCCGGGCAACAGGTCCAGATGCAGGCCGGCGCCACCATCACCGCGCCCGGCGCCCAGGTGCGGGTGCGCGCGCAGGCCGAGCCCGACTTTCGCGCTGGTGCGGCGCGCAGCGAGCGTTTTGATGCCAACGATGCCACGGCCGTCATCACGCTGGCCGAGGGTGCGGCGATCGACGTCGCGGGCACCACCGGCACGGTGGTCAGTGCGGCGCGCAACTTTGTCACCACCGAGCTGCTCGGCAGCAACGATCTGAAAGACGCGCCGCTACAGAAGAGCGGCCCTCTCGCGCGCAACCGCGTCACGCTGGATGTGCGCGAAATCTCGCCGATCCTGGGCGACCTGGCGAGCTACCGCGCCGGGCTGCAACGCACGGCCGAAGAGCGGCTCGCCGCCGGGGGCTCGATTTCGCTGCGGGCCGCCGGCAGCGTGCAGGCCGCGGCCGGCTCGCGCATGAACGCTGCTGGCGGCAGCGTGCAGTACAGCGCAGCGCAGGTGCAGCCGACCCGGCTGGTGGCGGCCGATGGCGCGCTCTACACACTTGGCACCGCACCCAAGGACATCGAATACGAGCGGCTGATTGATGCCGGCACACAGGCCACGCGGCTGGACCGCTGGGGGGTGGTGCCGGGTTTTGGCAGCGCGCTGCCGGCGACGCTGGCGCCGGCCTACACCGACGGGCGTGCGGCAGGCCAGATCGCGGTGCTGGCCGGGTCCGTGCGGCTGGACGGCGCGCTGGCCGGCGGCACGACGCTGGGCGAGCGCCAGGCCGCCGGGCGTGATGCGCTGCCAGCCGCAGGCCGCCTGGCCGTCGGCGCAGCGCAGCATGTGGGCAGCTTTGGCGGCGTCAACTACGCAGGCGCGGTGCTGCGCGAGCCGGTGTCACTGTGGTCGTCGGCACCAGCGGCCGGCACGCCCGCCACCACCAACTCGCGTATCGTGCTCGCGGCAGCGGGCAAGGAGCGCTTTGGCGACATCACGATAGCGAGTGAAGGCGACATCGTGCTGCCCGCCGGCGCCGGCCTCGCGCTGCCAGACCGCGCCAGCCTGACGCTGCTCAGCAACAACGCGCGGGTGGCGATCGGTGCCGATGTGACGGCGCACAGCGGCAGCATCGTGGCCCGCTCAAGAACGGCAGACATCGAGGTGGCGCCCGACGTCCGGCTCGATGTGAGCGGGCTGGTCGTCAACGAAGCCATCGACGGCCCACGCTCGGCGGCGGCCACAGCCGGTGGGCGTGTGACACTCGACGCGTCGAGCCGCTTGTGGTTGCAAGCAGGCAGCGTGGTCGATGCCAGTGCGGGCGCGTGGGTGCAGCGCTCGGGCACGGGCACCACGGTCACCGCCGCCGATGCCGGCAGCGTGACGCTGCTCGCCGGCCGCCAGAGCAGCCCCGATGGCGGCACCCGGCTGCGCCTGGACGGCAGCTTGCAAGCCGCCTCACTCGGCAAGGGAGGCACGGTCACGCTGGGCACCAGCGCGGTTGCCATCGGCGCGCGTGACACCAACACCCCTGAGCCCGACCTGCGGCTGGACGTGGACACGCTGGTCGCGGCTGGCTTCACGCAGATCAACGCCGATGGTCGCGCGCGGCTGGACATCGCACCCGGCAGCGTGATCACACCGGCGGCCGTGCCGCGCATCGCACTCGGCTCGCTGCGCAATGCAGCCACCGGCAGCGCGCTGGCGGGCTTTACCGCCGCGGCCACGGTGAGCACCGCAGTGCCCAAGGCCGTGAGCCTGAACCTGGCATCCAGCGGCCTGGGCGTCGACCGGCCCGAAGGCCAACTGCGTGCCGGCGCCGGCAGCCGCATCGCGTTGCAGCCGGGTGCCCGCTTGCAACTCTCGGCCGCATCCTTGATCGACTTCGACGCCCAGGCCATCGTGCCCGGGGGCAGTGTCGAGATGTCGCTGAGCAAGGGCGCCGCGGGGACCAACGACTACCTCACACCGAGTGCATTGCGGATTGGCCCGAACAGCCTTGTCGACGTCTCCGGCATGGCCGTGCTGGCACCCGCGACCAACGGCCTGCGCCAAGGCAGCGTGCTCGCTGGCGGGCGCATCCTGCTAGACGCCGCGAGCGCGCTGCCGACCAGCCTGGAGGTCGCAGCCGGCGCCCAACTGCGTTCCACCGGTGCAACTGCGTCGTTAGACATCGCGGGCACTGGTTCGATGGCAGCGCAGGCACAGCAGGTAGCCAGTGCCGGCGGCACGGTGGAGCTGCGGGCCAACCGCGGCCTGCGCATGGAAGGCCAGATCGCGCTTCACGGTGGCAGCGCGGCGGCTGGCGGCGGCACGCTCGTGGTCTCGCTGGCGAGCGTGCGCGACAGCAGCAACAGCGCGGCACTGCCGGCCGAACGCGAACTCGTGATCGTTTCAACCTCGCCGGCCCCCGCAGTCAGCAGCCACCTGGCGCAGTGGCGCGCCGAAACCGTGGCCGCCTCCGGCGCCTCAGAGTTGCGGCTGACGGCACAGGAACGCATCCGCTTCGTAGGTGACGTGAACCTCACGCTGGCGCGCGCGCTGAGTCTGGACACGCAGGCCCTGGCGACTGACGACGCCGCGCGTGTGCTACTGGCCGCACCGGTGGTGCAACTGGCCGATACCCGGCCACTGGTGAGCGCTGATTTCAGCAGCCGCGGCTCGCAGCAGGCCAGCGCCGGCGCCGGCGTGCTGCGCATTGCCGCCGGCCACCTGCTGGCCATCGACCGCAACCTCACCACGCAGTCTGTCGGCGCGCTGGACCTGCTGGCGGGCTCGGCGATCCGCCTGCAAGGCCCGGCGGACAGCCTGGGTGGGGCCAGCGGCGCGGTGTCCACGCAGGCCGATGTGCGGTTGACGGCGGCGCAGATCTTTCCTGCCACCGATACCCGCTTCACCATCGATGCGGCCGGCCGGCGTATCGAGCTGGCCGGCGGTGATGCCAGCGCGGCGCTGCCGCTGTCAGCACGCGGCGAGTTGACGCTGCGCGCAAAAGACATCGTGCAAGGCGGTGTGCTGCGGGCGCCGCTGGGCCGGCTCGCGCTGGAAGCCAGCAACCACATCGAGCTGCGCCCGGGCAGCCAGACGTCGGTCACCGCCACCGGCTTGACCGTGCCCGACGGCAACGGCCACGCTGCGCAGCCGCGCGACAAGCAGGTGACGCTGAATGCCGGCAGTGGGCATGTCGACGTGCTGGTCGGCGCCAGCGTCAACCTCGGTGGTGGCGGTGAGGTGAACAGCTATCTGTTTGTGCCCGGCCCAGGTGGCTCGCGCGATGTGTTCGACGGCAGCGACGGCGCCTATGCCATCGTGCCAAGCTACCGCGGCCCGGTGCCGCACGATGCCGGCCTGGCCGCCACTGCCCCGCGCACAGGGCGGCAGCTGGTCATCGGCGACGGCGCTGCGCTGCCCGCGGGACGCTACGACCTGCTGCCGGCACGCTACGCCTTGCTCGAAGGTGCCTACCTGGTGCGCGCCGAGACGGGCAGCGCTGCCCCCCAGGCCAGCCTGCGCCGCCCCGACGGCAGCGTGCGTGTGGCCGCGCGCAGCGGCAGCGCGGGCAGTGAGATCGTGGACTCGCTGCCGCTCGCCTGGCTGCTGACGCCGTCGACGGTGGCGCGGCAAAGCTCGGAGATCCGCGCCACGACGCTGTCGCAGGCCATCGCCAACACCCATGCCAACGCCACCACCATCACCAACAGCAGCGCCAACGCGCCCGCCGGCCAGGCGAGCGCGGCCCCGGCCAGCGGTATGCCGGCCGACGGCGGATCGCTTGTGTTGCGGGCCGGCGCCGCAACCTTGGCCGGCAGCGTCGATCTGGCCGCATCCAGCGATGCCGGTGGTGCCGCCCCCACCGCGGCGCGGCGTGGCAGTGCCTACTTTGCGGCCGACCACATCGTCGTTGGCCAGGGCGCTGCAATCCCCGCCCCCGCCGGCGCCTTGAGCCTGCCGGCCGCCGAGCTGGGCCGGCTTGATGCCCACACATTGGTACTCGGCGCGGTACCCGGGGCCACAGTGGGAACGCTCGATGTCGTTTCGGCGCGCGTTGATGTGCTGGAAGCCGGCACCGCGCTCAGCGCCGGCGATGTCGTCCTGGCCGCACGCGAGCAGGTGCGCCTGGGTGATGGCAGCCGCATCGTGGCCACGGGCAGCGTCGGCGCGCCGCTGGCCCTGGCTGGCGACGGTGCGGCGGTGCGTGTCAGCGGCAGTGCGCAGGGCACGCTCACGCGCAGTGGCAGCGAGCGCCTGCGGGGTGATCTGGTCGTAGGCGACAACGTTGCGCTGCATGCGGGGGCGGCCGGCACCGGCAGCGTCGCGCTGGATGGCACGCGCAGCGTCAGTGCCGGCAACGCGCTGACGCTGGATGCGCAGCGCATCGCGATCGCCGCCGCCCGCCTCACCAGCGGCCCACCGCAGGCCGGCGCGGTGAGCCTGGCCGGGCCGCTGGGCGAACGGCTGGCCCGCGCCGACGAGGTCGCGCTGCGCGCTTACGAGTCGCTTGATCTGACGGCCGGCAGCCTGCTCGGCTCGGCCACGCTGCGCGCGCTGACGCTGGACACGCCGCGTGTGCAGGTGGTGGGTGATGCATCGGCCCGCGTCCAGGCGCGCACGCTGACGCTGACACACTCCGGCGGCGATGCGGCGGCGGACACCACCGCCAACGTTTCAAATGAGGGCCTCGGCAGGCTGCGGCTGGAAGCCGCCGAACGCCTGTTGCTGGGGGCCGGCGCGGTGGCCATCAGCGGCACGCGCGACGTGCAGATCACGGCCGGCAGCGGGGTGCAAGCCGAAGGCACAGGCCTCCTGGCGGTTGACGGCGCGCTCACGTTGACCACCCCGCAGCTCGGCACCAAGGGCACGGCGCAGCAGACCTTGCGCGCGGCCGGCGCGCTGACACTGGCGCGAAGTCTGGCTGGCGTTGGCGGTGTCGCAGCGGCCACCGAAGGCGGTCAACTCACGCTGCAAGGTGCAGCCGTCACCCTGGCCGGCACCGTCGATATGCCCACCGGCGAGTTGCGGGTCGAAGCGCAGGCGGCCGATGGCAACGTGGTGGTTGCGCCGGGTGCGGTCATCCGCGCGGCCGGCATCACACGCACCTTGGGCGGCATCACCGTCGATCTGCCGGCCGGCGCCATCGAGCTCACCAGCCTCAGTGCCGATGTGCACATCGCGCCCGGTGCCTTGCTGGACGTGAGCGCGGCCGGCACCGGTGGCGCTGCCGCCGCTGGCCAATTGGCATTGCGGGCGCCCCAGGGCGTGGTGGTGATCGACGGTGCGCTGCGGGGTCAAGGCGGATCGGGCCATGCCGAAGCGCGGTTCAAACCCACCGGTGCGTTGCTGGTCGATGCCGCGCGGGCGCTGCCGGCCGCCGGCATCGCGCGCGAACTCAACGCCGTGCCGGACCAGTTTGCCGGCCAGGTGCAACTGCGGCAACGCACGGGCGACCTGCAAATCGGGGCCGACATCACACTCGCCTCGGCCGCGTTGCGCATCACCGCCGATGCGGGTGCACTCGAAGTGCTGGGCGCGTTGCAGGCGCGCGGCGGTAGCAGCCCGCAACTGGCGCTGACCGCAGGCGGCGATCTGCGCGTTGGCGCAGCGGCCCGGCTGGACGGCGCGGCGACCCAGGCGCGCATCGCACTCAACACCAGCAGCGGCTACATCCGCACCGCGCCGGGGTCGACCATCGGCTTCAGCGCGGCTGGTGGAACCCTGGCGCTGCGTGCAACGCAGACCGTCGGCCCCAACGACGAACGGGATGTCGCCATCGATCCCATCCGCTCGACGCTGCCAGGCGTGGCGCTGCTGGATATCGAAGCCGTCAAGGTGTACAGCGGCATCGATCGAATCGTGGCCGGGGCGACGCGTACGCCCGCACCTTCACCTTCACCGCCACCGCCACCGCCATCGCCATCACCACCGGCGACGAGCGGGCCCGGGCCGACCACCGGCAACACGAATCCACCGGCACCCCCGCTGGTCGCGGCGCAACCGTTGGGCCGCAGCATCGGGCTTGCGTTGCCGGCTGCGGTAACGCTGGACAGCGGCACATCGGCCGGCAACGGGCCGACCACGGGCCGGACCAACCCACCCGCGCCGCCGCTCACGCCCTCGCCGACACCTGCGCCGCCCGCACCCGCGCCCGCGCCACCTCTGCCGGCACCGGCACCCGCTCCGGCGCCAACCCCAGCCCCTGAGCCCGCACCTGCACCTGCACCTGCACCAACTCAAGGCCCAGCGCCGACGACAGGGACGGTCAACCCACCTCCGCCGCCGCTGGGCGTGGCGCCGGCACCCGAGCCGGCACCGGCACCCACGCCTGCTCCTGCTCCTGCTCCTGCTCCTGCTCCTGCACCTGCACCTGCACCTGCACCTGCACCCGCACCTGCACCCAGCCCAACACCCGCGCCCAGCCCGCCGCCGCCGCCAGCCCCACCGCCGGGCCAACTCACCACCGGCAGCATCGACGCCGATGTGGCGGCGTTCGCCACCGCCGCTACCGCCAGCCGCATCGCTGCCCGGGTGCTGGGGCCAGCGCCAGGGCCAGCACCAGCACCGAACGTGATCGTGCGCCCAGGCATCGAAGTACGGGCACCTCAAACACTTGACATCAGCGGCACGCTGTCGTTTGACGCACCCGGGCTGAGCACACAGGTATCGGCCGGTGGCGTTGCGATCACCTTGCGCGCGGCCGGCGACGTGCGGGTGGAAAACACCGTGCAGACCGGCTTCAGCAGTTCTCAGGCCGCGCCGGCGGGGCTGCCGGCTGCCGGGTCAGCAGGTGCGCTGCGGGTTGTGGCCGGCGCCGACCTGGCGTCCGCCGACGTGCTGACCACGGTTCGTGGCGCGGCTGGCGCGGTGCGGCTCGGCGCGGCATCGGTCGCGCTCGCAGACCCCAGCGCCGTGCAATTGCGCAGCAGCACCGGTGCGGTTGATGTGGTGGCGGCATCGGACATCGTGCTCGCGCACCGCCGCGCCGCCATCACGACCACCGGCCGGGTGGCCGATGCCACGCCGGGCCAACCGGACCTGGCAGGCGCCTTGGTCGACTTTGTGCCCGCTGACAACGAACAAAGCGCGCTCAGCCCGTTTCTTGCGCATGGTGGGCGCGTGCGGGTGCAGGCCGGGCGCGATGTCATCGGCACCGCACCCAACGCCGACACGCCCTACATCACCGACTGGTGGTGGCGAAGTGGTGACGGCTTCTCCTTTGGCCTGTGGTGGTCGCGCTTCGACCTCTTTGGCAGTGGCATCGCCACCTTCGGCGGCAGCGACGTGCAAATCTCGGCCGGCCGGGATGCGACCGCGCTGGTGGCGGCGGCGCCAGGCAGTGGCTGGGTCAACGCCGGCAACCTGGCGCGTTTTGGTGGCGGCTCGGTGAGTGTCCAGGCCGGGCGCGATGTCATCGGTGGCCAGTGGTTTGCCAGTGGCCCGGCGCTGGACTTGCGCGCCGGTGGCCGCATCGGCGCCGCGGCGAATGCCACACCGGCCGCACCGGCCGCAGCCACCACGGCGCCGCAGCTGGTGCACCAGGGCACCGCCGTGCGTGTACAAGCGCGCGGCGACGTGGCGCTGGCCAGCGTGCGCAGCGCCGGCCTGGCCGCGCCGGTGGTGGCCAACAGCAGCGCTACCGAGACCGCCCTGCTGAGCCTGGACATGGATGCGGCACTGGCCGTCGCCAGCACGGCGGGCTCGGTCAGCTTGCAGAACCTGGCCCAGCCCACCGCGCCGGGCAGCGGGCTGGCCGCGGGCTGGTCCGTGCTCGGCAGCGTGATCCCGGCTTCAGCCACGCTGGCCGCACCTTCTGGGGCGCTGCGTTTGACAGGCAACGCGGTGCAGCAACCAACGGTCGCCAGCACGGACAGCTCCTCCGCGCCAGCAGCACGCCTGGACCTGGTGGCCGAGACATCGGTGCGGATTGGCAGCATCACGGTGAATGCCAGCGACGGCGCCGCACAGCCCCGGGCGCGCGAGCTTGTGGTCGCCGCCGAGCAGCAGATTGCCCGCCGCAACGTGGACGGTGAACGGCTCGATGCCACGGCACGCGCGCCGGTCCGGGTGGTCTCGGCGGCCGGCGATGTCGAGCTCACGGGTACGCTGGCCTCGGCGCGGCCGGTGCAGGTGAAGGCGGCCCGCGACATCGTGTTCGACGGCAGCGGCAACGTCGCGCTGCAGCACCAATCGGCGACGCCCCGGGTGGGCAGTGGTGGCAGCACAAGTGGCGCAGAGAGCTCGCTCTTCGAAGCCGGCCGCGACATCAGCACACGGGGCGCCAGCGCAGCCGCCGGCATCGAAGCCGGTGGCCCGGGTGACCTGGTGCTGCTCGCCGGTCGCAATGTCGATCTGGGTGTCGGCACCGGTCTGGTGTCGGTGGGCAACCAGCGCGCCAGCACGCTGCTGCCCGAAACCGGCGCCCACATCATCGTGATCGCCGGCCTGGCCGCCGCGGCCGGCAGCGATCTCGCGCGCGCCGTCGACAACGGCTACGCCGCGCTCGGCTACCGCACGCTCACCGCCCGGCCCGGAGAGCTTTACGCCGGGCTGGCGAGCAGCGCCGCGGCTGTCACTGTCGCCGGTTTTAACGCCTTGCCGGTTGACGAACGCCTGCGCCTTGCAAGCACTCTGCTGGGTGATGGCGCGGCCGCCGCACGCCAGCGCTTTGTGACCACGGTGCCGGCCTGGCGCGGCCTGACGGCGGATGCCGCCGCGCAACAACTGCAAGACGCCGAGCCGGCGCTGAAAGAGCGCGCTGTGGGCGCGTTGCTGGCGTTTGCACTCGAACAGGCCGGCGTAACGCTGCGGGACCAGGTGCTGAGCACTCAGTTGCAGCGCCACGGCAGCCCCTACCTGGCGGGCTTGCTGGCGCACTTGGCGCAACAAACCGGGCGCGTGCACAACAGTAGCGAAGCCCTCGCATCCTTTGCTGCCCTGCCCCGCGCGCAGCAGTTGCCCTGGCTGACGCAGGTGCTCGAGTCCGAGCTGCGTGCCGCCGGGCGCGATGCGGCGCAAAAGGCCGGCAGCGAGCGCGAGGCCGGTTACGCCGCCGGCTATCTGGCGCTGGACGCCTTGTTCCCTGGCGTGCGCCCCAGCGGGCAGATCGCGCTGCCCACCAGCCAGGTCAAGACGGTGCAGCCGGCACGTATCGTCTTGCTGGCGCCGGGCGGTGGCATCAATGCCGGCGAAGTCACTGGCAGCACGCCCAAGAAAGCCAACGAACTGGGCATCGTCACGGTCGCCGGCGGCGGCATCTTTGCGGCCGCCAGAGACAGCTTCGATGTCAACCAGTCGCGTGTCTTCACGCTGCGCAAGGGCGATGTGCTGCTGTGGTCTTCGGACGGCAATATCGACGCCGGCCGCGGCGCAAAAACCGTCTCCGGCGCACCCGCGCCGGTGCTGCGCCTGGACGAAGAAGGCCGGCTCGTGCTGGACACCTCGGGCTCGTTCAGCGGCAGCGGCATCGCGGTGCTGGACAGCACGAGCGCGCTGGACCTGTACGCCCCGCGCGGCGAGATCAATGCCGGCGAGGCGGGCATCAAGTCGCTGGGCAATGCCTTCTTCGGCGCGGTGCGTTTTGTCGGCGCCGACAACCTGGCCGTCGGTGGCATCAGCGTCGGCGCGCCACCCGCCGCACCGGCAGGCGGCAGCACCGCCGGGCTGGCGGCACTGGGCCAATCGGCCACCGCGGCAGGCCCGCAGCCGGCCGCGAAGAAGGACGACGAAGACGAGCGCAAGAAGCGCCGCGCCCGCCGCAATGTGTTCCTCGACTTTCTTGGCTTTTCGCAGGGCGAATGAAATTTTTACGCGCCAGCGCCTCACCTTCACCCCACCTCTGCCCCATGCGCGCCACTTTCATCTGCCTGCTGCTGCTGCTCACCAGCCCCTGGTCCCACGCCTGGTGGAACAAGGACTGGACCCACCGCACGCGGGTGATCATCGACACCACGCCGCAGGGCGTGGCACTCACCGAACCCGTGCCGGGCTTTGCGCTGGCGCTGCGGCTGCACAGCGGCAATTTCGACTTCGTCGGCAGCCAACCCGACGGCGCTGACCTGCGCCTGCTGGCCGCCGACGACAAGACCCCGCTGGCCTTTCGCATCGAGCGCTGGGACCCCACCAACGAGCTCGCGGTGGTCTGGGTGCAGGTGCTGACACTGGCGCCGGGCAGCGACAAAAATCTGGTCTATGCCTACGCCGGCAACGACAAGGCCAGGCTGGAGCCGGGCACCGCAAGCGGGTTCGACCCCGCGACGCTGGCCGCGCTGCACTTCACGGCAGTGGATGGCGCGGATGTGATCGCGGGGTGGCAGGCCATCAGCCCCATCACACTCGACGCCAACGGCCTGCTCGGCAGCGCGCTGCGGCTGTCGGGAGCGGCTGCAGTCTGGCCGGCCAGCGAGCGTGTGCGCACTGCTGCCAACGGCGCGCTCAGCGTGAGCCTGTGGGTCAAGGCCGAAGCCGTGGAGCGCGGCACGCTCTTGCAGCAGGGGCCCCTGGCGTTGGCGCTGCAAGGAGGGCGCGTGCTGCTGCGCGTGGGCAGCGTCACGCTCACCGGCGGCGATGTCAAACCCGGCACCTGGGTCCACGTCGCCGCGACGCTTGGGCAGGGCAAGGCGTCCCTGTATGTGGATGGCAAGCCGGTGGCGCAGGGCGACGCCAGCACGCCGCTGATCGAAGGTGATTTGCGCCTGGGCGGCGCGGGCGGCGCTGCGGGCGCTGCCGGCGCTGCCAATGCCGCCGCGGGGTTCATCGGCTCGCTGGACGCGGTGCAACTCGCGTCCACCGTGCGCAGCCCGGCCTGGCTGCAACTCGCCGCCGCGGCGCAGGGCATCGACGGCAAGCTCGTGCGTGCCACCACCGAGAGCGCGGGTGAGGCCGCGGGCGAAGGCGGCAGCCCCGGCTACCTGGGCATCTTGATGAAGAACCTCACCGTCGATGCCTGGGTCGTGATCGTCATCTGCGGCCTGATGCTGCTGATCGCGATCTGGGTCATGGTCGCCAAGACCGTGCTCGTGAACCGGGCCGACAAGGCCAACCGCAGTTTCCTGCAGCGCTTTCGCCAAGCCGAGGACGACCTGCTGGAGCTGGGTGGCACACCGCACCCGAACTCATCGCTGTTCGCGCTGTACAGCGCCGGTGTGCGTGAGCTGAAGAAGCGCAAGGTCGGTGTACCTAGCGCCCAGGCGACCGTGCTCAGCGGCGCCTCACTGGACGCGGTGAAGGCGGCGGTGGATGCCGACGTCGTGCGTGAGCTGAACCGACTGAATTCACAGATGGTGCTGCTCACGATCGCCATTTCCGGCGGGCCCTTCCTCGGCCTGTTTGGCACCGTGGTTGGCGTGATGATCACGTTTGCGGCGATCGCCGCGGCGGGTGACGTCAACGTGAACGCCATCGCGCCCGGCATCGCCGCAGCGCTGCTCGCCACCGTGGCCGGGCTGGGTGTCGCGATCCCGGCGCTGTTTGGCTACAACTACCTGGCCACCCGCATCAAGAACATCTCGTCGGACATGCAGATCTTTGTCGACGAGTTCATCACCCGCGTGGCCGAGACCTACGGCGCGCGCTGAATATCGAGGCACCCGCGATGGCCGCCAGCATCAAGGCTGAGAACCAGCCCTACGACGACATCAACATCACCCCGATGCTGGATCTGGCCTACGTGCTGCTGGTGACTTTCATCATCCTCACCACCGCGTCGGTGCAGGGTGTGCGGGTCAACTCCCCCGTCACGCAAGCGGCCAACAACCTGGCCAAGCCACAGACCCGCGCCATCACGATCACCGCCGACGGCGCGACTTACCTCGACGCCTACCCGGTGACGTCCGAGCAACTGGCCTCGACGCTGGCCCAGCACAAGGCTGCCAACCCGGCCCTGCCCTTGGTCCTGAAAGCCGATGCGCGTGCGCCCTACGACAAGGTGATGCAGGTGCTGGAGATCGCCAAGCGGCTGGACATCACCGAGATCGGGCTCGTCACCAAGCGGGCGGCCCCATGACACCCGCGACGATGCCCGAGACGAAGTGCCGGACACCCCACCAGGCGATCACATGAAGGTACAGGACGACAGCAAGCCCTACGACACGATCAACGTGACGCCCATGCTCGACCTGGCGTATGTGCTGCTGGTGGTCTTCATCCTGATGACCACGGCGTCGGTGCAGGGCATGTCCATCACGTTGCCCAAGCCGAGCAGCAAACCCAGCACCGAGCAGCACGAGCTGATGGTGGTGCAGGTGATGCCCGGCGGCGCGCTGCTGCTCAACGGTGCACCGGTGACGGTGGAGGAGCTTGAGCGCCAGCTCAGCGCCGCCAAGGCACGCGACCCGCAGATGACGGTGGCCATCAAGGGCGACGGCCGCGCGCAGTACGACGCGGTGGTGGCCGTGATCGACCTGTGCAACCGGTTGGCCGTCAACATGGGCCTGGTCACGGCCCGCATCGGTACTTGAAGGGCTCACATGAGCGCAGCGCCGGGCCGCCCCAAGCAAGCGAACGTCCCCTTGGGGGACCGACAGTGGTACCCCGCTGGCCAGGGGCTTACATGAGCGGCCTTGCTGAGGAATCACTCGAAGGCGTCGGCTGGCAGCGCCGCGCCATGCAGATTTGCGCGGCGCTTGCCGTGGTGCTGCTCGTGGTCGCACTCGCCTGGTGGCTCAAGGGCCTGGGCGGCAAGACGGATGCACCCAAGCGTCAGGTGGCGCGCATCTCGATCCTGCCCGACACACCACCACCACCGCCGCCACCGCCAAAGGAAGAAATCAAGCCGCCACCGCGCGACGAGCCCAAGCAGATGGTGCGTGAAGAGCAGCTCAAGCAGGCCGAGGTACCCAAGCCCGCCAACGAGCCGCTGAAGATGGAAGGCGCTGCCGGCGACGGCCCCAGCGCCTTTGCAGCCGGCAGCGTGCGCAACGACTACAGCGGCGGGCCGGCCACCACCGCCACACCCGCTGGCGGCACCGGCACCGGCAGCGACCGCGCGCGCGACCGCTTCTTTGCCAATGCGGCGCGCCAACTGCTGCGCGACGAGATCGAAAAGCACCTCCCCGGCGACGCGCAGCAGGCCACCGCCGAGTTCACGCTCTGGATCGAACGCGATGGCGCGATCCAGCGCTTCGTGCTGCAACCCACTGGCGACAACCGGCTCGACGGCGAGTTGCAGGCCGCACTCGACGAAACCCGTCGCAACCTGCGCCTGCCCGCACCGCCGACCGCACTGCAACCCATGAAGTTCCGGCTCACGCTGCGCCCGCAGGGCTGAGCCACCCCACCCGCCACCCACCCATGCCACACCGATCATCCCGTGCACGCCCCGCAGCTTGCTTGCTGGCCCTGCTGACCTTGTTCACTTGCGCGCTGCCGGCGCGGGCCGATGACCGTGCGGCGCTGGAGCAGTTGCGCGCCACCACGCTGGCGCTCATCGAAGCGCTGGTGAGCCAGGGGCTCTTGCCGCGCGAACGGGCCGATGTCCTGCTGCGCCAGTCGCAGGCCGCGCCCAAGCCAGAATGGGGTTCGCCGCTGCCGATGGGCGCTGCGCCTGCTGCGCCTGCTGCAAATGGCGCGGCTGGCGTAGCCGGTGCAGCCGCCACGCCGCGCAGCGTCATCCGTGTGCCCTACATCAGCGAGACGGCACGCGCCCTGCTGCGCGAAGACATCAAGAACGAGGTCTTGGCCGTGGCCCGCGAAGAACGCTGGGCCGACCCGCGCGCGTTGCCCGAGTGGTTGCGCGGTGTGCAGATCGAGGGTGACGCTCGTGTGCGCTGGCAGGCCGAGCGCTTTGATGCGCCGGTCTTCCAGCGCGACGCCGCTGGCAATGTGGTGGGTGGTCCGTGCGACATCGTGGCCGGCAATTTGCCGGCGGAGTGCTTTCGCGCGCAGTCGGTGGCCGGCGTGAGCCCGGCCTGGGCCCCTGACCTGAGCAATACCGGCAGCCAGCGCGACCGGCTCACGCTGCGCGCGCGGCTGGGCATCAATGCCAAGGTGTCCGACGAAGTCAATCTCGGCCTGCGCCTGAGCACCGGCAGCACGAGCGGGCCGACGTCGTCGTCGCAGACGCTGGGCACGCAGTTCAACAAGGCCACGGTGGTGCTCGACCGCGCTTTCATCCGCTGGGAGCCGCGCCAGGATTTGCGGCTGCACGCCGGCCGCATGGCCAACCCGTTCTTCAGCAGTGACCTGGTCTGGCCCGACGATCTCTCGTTCGACGGCCTGGCCCTGCAGGCTGAGCGCAGGCTGGGCACCGGCGCCTTTGCGTTTGCCACCGTCGGTGCCTTTCCGCTCGAAGAGTTCAACCTCAGCAAACGTGACAAATGGCTGTACGCGCTGCAACTGGGCACGCAGTCGGCACTGGGCGACAGCACCACCTGGCGCCTGGGCTTTGCGGTCTACGAGTTCGCGCGCGTCGAAGGTGTGCGCGAGACCACCTTGCCACCCACCGAGCCGCGGGCGGGTGCGGTGCCCTACCTGTCGTCGCAGTATCCGGCGTCGATTCGCCTCAAGGGCAACACGCTCATCAACCTGAACGCCGTGGACACCACGACCGCGGCCACCTGGGGCCTGGCCTCGAAGTTCAGGCCTGTCAACCTGACGAGCACGCTCGCGCTGCGGGCCTTTGATCCCAACGTCTTGCTCATCGGCGTTGACTGGGTACGCAACACCGCGTTCGACCGCGCGGACATCCGACAGCGCGCGGGCCTTGCGGGCGACACCGGGCTGGGCGAACTGCGGGCCATGACGGATGGTGTGCAACTGCGTGTGCAGTTCGGCCGGCCGAGCTTTGCGAACCGCGGTGACTGGCAGTTTTCGGCGGCTTTGCGCCGCTTCGAGCGCGACGCCTGGATCGATGGCTTCACCGACACCACCTGGCACCTGGGTGGCACCAACTACCAAGGCTGGCAGATCGGCGGCCAGTACGCGATCGACCGCCGCACCACCGTCGGTCTGCGCTGGACCAGCACGCGCAACCTCGACGACGGCGTGCGCAGCCTGGTCGGCACGCCGCCCGTGCCGGTGGGCAACCTGTCGAGCGCGCCGTTGAAGATCGACCTCTGGCAGCTTGACCTCAGCACCCGCTTCTGAAATGCAGACGTCAATCAACTCGACCCGGCGTCTGTTGCTGGTGCTGCTCGCCGTGAGCGCGTGTCTGACCAGCGGTGCCGCCTGTGCGCAGGAAGCCCGGGCGCAGCGCGAGCGTGAGGCCTTGCGGCGCGCGCAATCGGCGCTGCAACAAGCCAACGCGGAGCGTGACACGCTGAAGGCCGAGCGTGATGCGGCGCGCAAGGCGCAAACAGATGCTGATCAGGCGGCCAAGACCGCCGCCACGCGCGCCGCGGCGGCGGGCCGCAAAGAGCTGCTCAGCCTGCGCGCCGATCTCGAACGTGGCGCCAGCGAGCGCAAGGCCGAAGCCGAGCGCCATGTGCAGGCGCTTGCGGCGGCGCAATCCAGTGCCGCCGAGCGCGAGGACGCACTGCGGCGCGAGATCAGCGCCGCACGCCGTGGGCGTGACGAGCGCGGCCAGGCGAACGCCGCGCTTACGGCCATGCTGGCGCAGCGCAGCGAGGCGTTGGCGGACGCGCAGACCCGCGTCAACACGCTGCACACGCTGGGCCTGGAGGCCGTCGAGCGCTACCGCAACAAGGGCCCGCGTGAGGCAGCGCTGCAAGGCGACCCCTTTCTGGGCTTGACCGCCGTGCGCATCGAAAACGTGGCCGACGAGCTGCGCACACGCATCGACGCGCAACGCAAACCGCCGCGCTGACTACCGCAGTGCTTGGGTGTACTCACCCGCACTCACCCAGACACGCGGCACGATCGACGAACCCCCCGTTCGGCTCAGGCCCACGCAGCGCTGACTTCAGGCTGTCAAGCGTGCGCGCCAGACTCTGCCAGTCCGAACACTGGTGAGGATGCCGCGGCCCCGGGCACCGGGGGTCTGAGGAGTGGACATGGGGCGCCCCATCACGATCAAGCCGGTTCCTGCTGGCACCAGCCGCCGAGGTTTTTTCAAGGCCTCCGGCGGCGCTGCGGCGGCGTTGACCGCCGCTCCCATGCTGGCCATCGCGCAGCGCACGGCGGGCGATGCCCGGCGCTTCCAGCATGGCGTGGCCAGCGGTGACCCGCTGACGCACCGTGTGGTGCTGTGGACCCGCGTCACACCGCCGACACCGGTGAGCGTGGTCAATGTGAGCTTTGTGGTGGCCACCGATGCCGCGCTGACGCAGGTGGTGCTGCACGGCATCGCCAAGACCAACCGGGCGCGCGACTACACCGTCAAGATCGACCCCACCGGGCTGCAAGCCGGGACCACCTACTACTACCGCTTCATCTCGGACGGCGAAGCGTCACCGATCGGCCGCACGCGCACCTTGCCGGCGGGCAATGCGCAGCGCATGCGCATCGCGGTGGCAAGTTGCTCCAACCACGCGGCGGGTTACTTCAATGCCTACCGCCGCATCGCCCAGCGCGCTGACCTGGACCTGGTCGTGCACCTGGGCGATTACCTCTACGAATACGGCCCCGATATCTACGGCAGCCTGCGCACGCCCGAGCCGCCGAACGAGATGGTGACGCTGTCCGACTACCGCAAGCGGCACGCCCAGTACAAGCGCGACGCCGATCTGCAAGAGCTGCACCGCCAGCACCCGGTCATCGCCATCTGGGACGACCACGAAATCACCAACGACGCCTGGGTCGATGGCGCCCAGAACCACACCGAAGCGACCGAAGGCGCCTGGGAGCAGCGTGTCAACCAGGGCCTGCAGGCCTACTACGAATGGATGCCGGTGCGCGTGCCGGACGCGAACCAGAAACGCCGCAACCACCGTGCCTTCAAGGCCGGCGATCTGCTGGAGCTGGTGATGCTGGAAGAGCGGCTGAGCGCCCGCTCGCAGCAGTTGCCGGCCACGATACCGGTGCCGGGCCTGGGCAATGTCTTTGCGCAGAGCGGCGAGTTTGCCAATCCGGCGCGCACGCTGCTGGGTCCCGAACAGGAGGCCTGGCTGGGCAGCAAGCTGCGCACCAGCACCGCGCGCTGGAAGCTCATTGGCCAGGGTGTGATGTTCGCGCAGTTGAAAGCCCAAGGCGCTGCGCTCGCGGCCGGCGGCGGCCTGTTCTTCAACAGTGACCAGTGGGACGGCTACCAGCCGGCCCGCGACCGCGTCTACAACTTCATCAAGGGTGACGCCAGCAACGCGCCCGTGAACAACGTCGTGGTGCTCACCGGCGACATCCACAGCAGCTGGGCGGCCGACCTGACGCAAGACCCGAACAACAACAACCCGGCCACTGGCGGCTACAACGCCGCCACCGGTGAGGGCTCGCGTGCGGTGGAGTTTGTCGGCACGTCCATCAGCTCACCCGGCCTGGACGACCCGAGTGGCAACACGGCTGCCTTCCTGCGCAGCGTCAACCCGCATTTCAAGTTCATCGATCTCAACCAGCGCGGCTACCTGCTGCTGGACGTGACACCGCAGCGTGTGGTGGGCGAGTTCTGGTTCATCGACTCGGTCGTGGCCGCAAGCAATGTGCAGACCTTTGGCGCGGCATTTGAAGTGCAGCAAGGCAGCAACCGCTTGCAGCCTTCGGCCCAGACGACACCACTGGCCAACCCGCCTGCGCTGGCGCCGTAAAGCGCAATCCGCCTCACGCCGCGAGGTCGAACCGGACCTTCCCACGCTTCCATCTGACGACTCTGGAGCCCTCCGCATGAACAAGATTTTCCGCATCACCGCCGTCGCCCTGGCGGTGACCACGGCCGCCCTGGGCACGCAGGCAGCCAACTTTGATCTGGCCGGCGGCATTCAATTTCACAACGACCTGGTGCAGGTCGACTTCTTGCTCGCCACCGATGGCACCGACGTGAAGATCTGGACCGACTCCTGGCTGTCGGGCCTGAACTTCGACCCGACTGCCGCGCTGTGGCGCAAGAGCGGCAGCGACTTCACGCTCTTGCAAGCCGTCGACGATGACGACACCGTGGCTGCGGGCCAGGGCTTTTACGACACGGGCTTTGTGCTGCCGTCGCTCGCCGCGGGCCGGTACCGCGTGACGCTGGGTGCTGCCGTCAACGCGGCCAACGGCACGCTGCTTTCGCAGGGGTTTGCCTACGACAGCGAAACGCCCATCGCGTTGGGCCAATGGGACCAGCCCACCTACGACCCGAACGCGAACGACCAGAAAGGCGGTGCCTGGTCGCTCCACTTTCGTAACGTTGACCAGATCAGCGCCGTGCCCGAGCCCTCGGCCTGGTTGCTGCTGGCCCTGGGCCTGGCGGGTGTCGCGCTGATGCACCGCATGCGGCGATAGGCAATCGGCAATCGGCAATCGGCATCTGGATGCCGCGCGGCCACGGTGAGGTGCTTGCCGTAGAAGTCTTTGCGCTTGCTCGTGGACAACCTGGTCGGCAACGCCATCAAGTACTCACCCGCTGGCGCCCGGGTTCAAGGCAGGCTGCTGCACGAAGGCGATACGGTCCAGTCGGATGTGATCGACAAGGGCTCCGAAGTCGCGCCCCGTTTCGTGCTCGTGTGCTTGATCGGATCTACATCGTGCCCAGTCAATCCCAGCCCGGCAGCGGGCTGGGCCTGGCGATCACCAAGGCGGCGCCAGGCCGGCACCGCGCAACGCTGGGGCTGCTCCTCGAAGCGCCTGATGGCAAAGGGCGGCAGCAGCACTGGCGTCCGGAAGGCTTCCGAAGGTGGTTTTTTCTGACGCGACTACACAGGAACTACGCAAAGCACAACGGCTCGCAGTGCGTGAACACATACTAGGCGTTGGTTTGTATGGTGGCACTGAGCATGCTTTCGATGCGCGGCCGGTTTGACGAGGCACGCAAGCGGGCAGGCGTGTCGTTCCAGTTCCGCGACATCCGCGCCAAGACGGCCAGCGACACCGGCGACTTCGCCCACTCGCAAAAGCTGCTCGGACACAAGAACCGCGAAATGACCGAGCACTACGTGCGCGAATGTGTCGGCCAGCGTGTGAAGCCACTGCGATAGGCGCGCGCGGGGGCATGGGGCGCAGCCCCATGCAGCGCCGAAGGCGCGGTCGCCATCGTCGAACGAGACAGCCAGCGGCAGCGATCTGCGCCTGCCTGGACACGCCTCGCGGGCATCAGTGTTGACGCACTTGCACGGCCGATGCGCACCCTGCCAAACCTGCCCGCGTCGAAGACCGCGGAAGCAATTTTGTAGAGCAGCAGGCCGTTTTGTAGAACGGACCCGCGAAGCAAAAACCTCGCGGGGCCGCATGGATGCTGGTGGCCAAGGGCGGAATCGAACCACCGACACGCGGATTTTCAATTCCCGTGCAAAAGTGTTCGACTGTGTTGATTGCCAGCGGTACACTCTATGTAAATCAACACGTTAGCTGCGTAGCACTGGATACAAAGGCAGCCTTTGCGTTGATGTGGATTCGGCTAAATCGGGGTTTTGCCCCTACACAGCCCCTACATGGAAACGGACGGCACCCGATGGCAAGGCCCCGCAAGACCGACGCACCCGACCTCACCAAGCCGTGCAACCTGACGGCTGGCGCTATCGAGCGGCTGACATGCCCGCCCGGCCGCGCAG
>JANOKR010000139.1:0-3740 GCA_031419315.1 Betaproteobacteria bacterium | reverse complement strand
CGACAAACTTCTCGAACGCGGCGCCGGTCAGCACCGCTGCCGTCCAGTTGTTTTTCTCGGAGGCGTCGATCCATGATTTGGACTTGCTGGCCTTGACGACCAGGTCGGTGAGGGCTTGGCGCTGCTCAGCCGAGATACCGGGCGCACCATCCACGCCGCGCCAGTTGCCGATCACGACCTTGATGCCCTGCTCTTTCAGCGTCGGCACGTTGACGCCCTTGAGGCGCACGTCCGACGTGACGGCCAGCGCCTTCATCTTGCCGGCGGCAATGTATTCGGCAAACTCGCTGTAGCCGCTGCCGCCGACCGTGACGTTGCCGCCCAGAATGGCGGCGGTGGCTTCACCGCCGCCCCGGAAGGCGACGTAATTGATCTTGGCGGCATCGACGCCGGCTTCACGCGCAATCATGGCGGCGGCAATGTGTTCGGTGGAGCCGCGCGAGCCGCCGCCCCACTTGACACTGCCGGGGTCCTTCTTCAACTGCTCGACGACTTCGGCCATCGACTTCAGCGGCGAGTTCGCCGGCAGCACGAAGACGTTGTATTCGCTGGTCAGCCGCGCCACCGGCGTGACCTGGGTCACCGACACCGGCGGCTTGGCAGTGATGATGCCGCCGAGCATCACCGCGCCCATCACCATCAGCGCATTCGGGTCGCCCTTGCTGGCATTGAAAAACTGCGCCAGGCCGATCGCGCCTGCGGCACCGCCCTTGTTCTCGAAGGTCACCGACGACGCCACCGCGGCGTCCTGCAGGGCCTTGCCGAGCGCGCGGCCGGTGGTGTCCCAGCCGCCGCCGGGATTGGCCGGGATCATCATCTTCAGGTTGGCAGCAGCTTGCGCTGTCAGCGACACCGACATCGGCAGCGCACCAGCCGCGGCGAGCGCAGCAAAGGTTTTCAGGAACTGGTCACGACGCATCAAAAGGTCTCCGTCAACGGGGATGTGGCAAGACGCCGATGTTCGCGCGAAATTCCGCCAGTCGGCGGTCTGCGGCATGAGGGGGAACCCGCAAGCTGGTGGACCATTCTTGCAGCACCGATAATTTGCGCCCCTTTCACGATGCCGCCGGCCCCGCGCCGCAGCGGCCGAACCGGATGAACGACATCACCCCCGTCCGCCTCGACAAATGGCTCTGGGCAGCGCGACTTTTTAAGACCCGCGCGCTGGCTGTCGACGAAATCAACAAGGGCCGGGTGTCGGTCAACGACGCCGCCGCAAAACCGGCCCGCGACATGCGCATCGGTGACCGCATCACCCTGCGTCGATCTGGCCTGGACACCGTGCTCGACGTGCGCGGCTTGAGCAACCAGCGCGGCCCGGCATCGGTGGCGCAGCTGCTCTATGAAGAAACGCCGGCAAGCATCGAAGCCCGGGCGCGTGCCGCCGAAGCGCGGCGCATGGGCACCGAGCCGGCGCTGGCGATCGCGCAGGGCCGGCCGACCAAACGTGACCGCCGCCAGCTCGGTGGCTGGCAGCGCTGGAGCGCGAGCGTCGACGACGAGCCCGGCTAGCGCCGGCCGCAGCGCCCAGGGCGGCATTCGCCCGCCCCGCATCCACAAAACCCTTGAAGCGCCGAACTTCGTCCCAACCTCCGCGCGATGCCTGATCGCAGGCCCGAATGCCGCCCCCAATACGGCCCGATGCAGCCCACCATGACGACCTCACAGAACAACCCCAACCCGACCGACAGCGAGACCCCGCCGAATGGCGCCAACCCCGGGCCGGCATCGCCCGACGCCGCGGCCGACGATACCGGGATTCCGCCGAGCATCGAGCAGCGCCTGGCCGAGCTTGAGGCGCGCCACGCCGAGGTCTCCGACGCCTATCTGCGCGCCAAGGCCGAGGTCGAAAATACGCGCCGCCGCACCGACGACGAGATCGGCAAGGCGCGCAAATATGCCGTCGAGAGTTTTGCCGACAGCCTGCTGCCGGTGAAGGACAGCCTCGAAGCGGCGATCGCACTGCCCGACGCCAAGCCCGAGCAGATGCTCGAAGGGGTGCACGCGACGTTGCGCCAACTGGCGGCGGCGCTCGAGCGGCACAAGGTGGTGGCGATCGCGCCGCCGGCGGGGACCAAATTTGACCCCCATCAACACCAGGCGATCAGTGTCGTGGCCGCGGCGCAGGAGGCGAATACCGTCGTCGCCGTGCTGCAAAAAGGCTACCTCATCGCCGACCGCGTCTTGCGCCCGGCCCTGGTGACGGTGACGGCACCGAAATAGCGGCCCGCAGTCGCTGCGCGGCCTTGAAAGCCGGCAAGTTATCCACAACTCGAAGACATCACTTTCCACCCGCAGGAGCAACAAATCATGGGCAAGATCATCGGCATCGACCTGGGCACGACCAACTCGTGTGTGGCCATCATGGAAGGCAACACCACCCGCGTCATCGAAAACAGCGAAGGCGCGCGCACCACGCCGTCGGTCATTGCCTACCAGGAAGACGGCGAGGTGCTTGTCGGCGCTTCGGCCAAGCGCCAGGCGGTGACCAACCCACGCAATACGCTGTACGCGGTGAAGCGCCTGATCGGGCGCAAGTTCACCGAAAAAGAAGTCCAAAAGGATATCGGCCTGATGCCCTTCACGATCGCTGCGGCCGACAACGGCGACGCCTGGGTCGAGGTGCGTGGCAAAAAACTCGCGCCACCGCAGGTCAGCGCCGAAGTCCTGCGCAAGATGAAAAAAACCGCCGAGGATTACCTCGGTGAAGAGGTCACCGAAGCGGTGATCACGGTGCCGGCCTACTTCAACGACAGCCAGCGCCAGGCAACCAAGGACGCCGGGCGCATCGCCGGGCTGGACGTCAAACGCATCATCAACGAGCCGACCGCGGCGGCCCTCGCTTTCGGCCTGGACAAACATGGCAAGGGTGACCGCAAGATCGCGGTCTTCGACCTCGGCGGCGGCACCTTCGACATCAGCATCATCGAGATCGCCGACGTCGACGGCGAGAAGCAGTTCGAAGTGCTGTCGACCAACGGCGATACGTTCCTGGGTGGCGAGGACTTCGACCAGCGCATCATCGACTACATCGTCGCCGAGTTCAAAAAGGACCAGGGCGTCGACCTGACCAAGGACGTGCTCGCGCTGCAGCGCCTCAAAGAAGCTGCCGAGAAGGCCAAGATCGAGTTGTCGAACTCGACCCAGACCGACCTCAACCTGCCCTACATCACCGCCGATGCGAATGGCCCGAAACACCTGAACATCAAGCTCACGCGGGCCAAGCTCGAGTCGCTGGTCGACGAACTCATCGAGCGCACGATGGAGCCCTGCCGCATCGCGGTCAAGGACGCTGGCGTCAAGCTCACCGAAATCGACGACGTGATCCTCGTCGGCGGCATGAGCCGGATGCCCAAGGTGCAGGACAAGGTCAAGGAGTTTTTCGGCAAAGAGCCGCGCAAGGACGTGAATCCCGACGAGGCGGTTGCCGTGGGCGCCGCGATCCAGGGCCAGGTGCTCGGTGGCGAGCGCAAGGACGTGCTGCTGCTGGACGTGACGCCGCTGTCTTTGGGCATCGAAACGCTGGGCGGCGTGATGACCAAGATGATCACGAAGAACACCACCATCCCGACGAAGTTCGCGCAGACCTTCTCGACCGCCGAGGACAACCAGCCGGCCGTGACCATCAAGGTCTACCAGGGCGAACGCGAACTGGCCAGCGGCAACAAGAGCCTGGGAGAGTTCAACCTGGAAGGCATCCCGCCGGCAACGCGTGGCGTGCCCCAGATCGAGGTGAGCTT